>CAIWHQ010000094.1 GCA_903912465.1 uncultured Alphaproteobacteria bacterium
CATCCCCGATGTTCACATGATCGGCAATGCCGGCACGACCGCCAAACTGGCAGCCATCCCCGATCGTTACGCTGCCGGAGATGCCGGCCTGGCCCGCAATGACGCAGTTCCGGCCGATACGGACGTTGTGTCCGATCTGCACCAGGTTATCGATCTTGGTGTTCTCGCCGATGACCGTGTCCTCGTAGGCGCCCCGGTCGACGGTGGTACAGGCCCCGATCGTCACGCCATCCTGGAGGATCACCCGGCCCAGCTGGGGAATGTCGATGATGCCGGCGGATCCCGCCGTGGCCCCAAAACCGTGCTCGCCGATCACGGATCCAGCCAGGATCTTCACACGATCGCCGACGAGGGCGAAGCCGATCGAGACATTGGCCCCGATCCAGCAATTGCGCCCAATGGCGACGCCCGGCCCAATGACGGTGTTGGGTCCGATCACCGTTCCGGAACCGATGGAGGCACCCTGCCCTACCGCCACGCCCGGACCCAGGACGGCCCCCGACTCCAGACGAGCTTCGGGCGAGATGGCAGCCGCGCCCACATGCCGCCGCGCCGGATGCAGGCCCGCGGCCACGATCGCGTAGGCCCCGTGGGGATTGCGATGGACAAGCGGCGTGCAGCCCGGCGGGAGACTTGCCGCCAGGGCTTCGGGAACGAAACACGCCGTCGGCGGCGCCTCGGCCAGTGCCTGCAGGAAGGCTGGCGCCGTCACGAAGGCCAGGGCGCCTGGCCCGCCCCGGGAGGCAATGGCCACGCGGTCGACGCGGACCGCACCGGCACCATCAGGGATGAGGGCGCCGGTCAGCCGGCCAATTGCCTCCAGGGTCAGGGGGGCGGACGACTCAAAGAAACGCGGATCAGGCATGATGGCGCATCTTTCCTGACCCGCGACGCCGACGCCAGACCCCTAAAGCGCGATCCACAGGCGTGGACCCCGCTTTTGTCGCCATTAGGCGTTCCAGACCGTGAAGCCGAGCCTGTCTTCCCCCTTCAGACGTTCCGTCTGAAGAGAGCAGGCTTTAGGGCTTACGGGCAGGCTGGGCCGGGGCGGCCGTGGCAGCCTGGTCCAGGCGTTCCCGGTCAAAGGAGAACTGGGTGATCTTGGCGTTCAGGCCCGTGATGACCGACGGGGTGATGTCCATGGCCGGATTGGCGAGGACGACAGCATCCCGCTGGATGAGCAGGCTGCACCTGGCCTGCTGGTAAGACGCGCGGATCACCGGCTCGAGCTCCTGGCCGACACGCCCCAGGGCCTTCTGCTGGGTTGCCTGGAGTTCACGCTCCCGGATCTGCGCCTTGCGCTGAAGGGCGTTGGCGCGGACCTGGAGGGAAGCGTTCTTCTGGTCGAAGCTTCCCTGATCCAGGGAGGCCTTCTGGGCGTCCAGGGCCTTGGCCTCGTTCTGCAGGGCGGTCTGCTCGGCGGTCAGCTCGGTCTGGACCTGCTGGCTGATCTGCTGCAGGCGGGTCTGGACGTACTTGCCCACGGTCGAGGCGCCGATGGCGCCGTCGAGGGACAGGATGCAGACCCCGGGGAGCGGCGGGCCGTGGTTGACCGGCGGCGGCGCAGGCGGCGTCTGGGCCTGGGCGGGAGCGGCGAGCAGGACCGCCGCGGTGGCGGCCATGAGAAGGGCGGATTTGTTCATGTGCATGATCTCAGAATTTCGTGGTTTGCGAGAAGCGGAAGGTTTCATCCCGGTCGTAATCCTCCTGCTGGAGGATATGGCTGAAGTCGAAACGGATCGGTCCCATGGGTGAGCGCCAGAAAATCGACAAACCTGCGGAGGCGCGCAGGGACAGGTCGTCGTAGATGCCTGGAATGACGTTACCGTCGATATCGAGCTTCACGGCGTCGTCGAGCTTCCCGAGGGTCCCGATGTCGGTGAAGATCGAGGCCCGGATCCCATACTGCTGGGGAATGAAGGTCGGCACTGTCAGCTCCGCAGAGCCGATGGCAAAGACCTCGCCGCCGAGGGCATCGGACCGGCCAAAGCTTGTGTCCCGGGGGCCAATACCGGCCACCTTGAAGCCCCGGAAGGAGTTACCCCCCTTGTAGAAGCGGTCGTTGATCCTGACGGCATCATCGCCCCAACCGGAGATGTATCCGGCGCTGCCGGAGAGGCTGAGGACGAAGTCCTTGTTGAAGCCGTGGTACCAGCCACCTTCAACTTCGTTCCGGATGTACTTCACGTCTCCGCCCAGGCCGGCGAAGTCCTGCGACGCACTGACGAAGAAGCCCCGGCTCGGGCGGACCGGACTGTTCCGCCGGTCGAGGGTGACCTGATAGCCAACAAGCGAGGTCGTGTAGCGTCCCCTCTGATCGCAGAGGGTCTGGGAAACCTGCTGTTGAGACGGATCGCAGTAGTAGTCCGGCACCTGCACGTCATCGTCGCGAAGGACATAGCGCATGGTCATGTAGGAGTCGACCGTCAGTGGGAAGCCGACGCGGAAGTTCGTGCCAAGGGTCGTAGTCTTGTAGGAGGAATACTCCGACAGGTCATAGACGAAATAGTAGACGTCGACGCCCGCGCGCAGGTTACGGCCAAGGAACCTGGGTTCCGTGAATGAGAAGTCCACCTGCTTGCGGTAGGAGCCCCAGGACACACGAGCCCGGGCATCCTGGCCGCGGCCACGGAAATTCCTCTGGGTAATGCCAATGTCAACCATCAATTGGTCGACTGAAGAATAAGCGAGGCTGCCGGTGAGTTCCCCTGTCGCCTGTTCCTCCACCTTGACCAGCAGGTCTGTCCGGTCGGGAATACCGGTGGGGATTTCCTCGACGTTGACATCCTTGAAGAAGCCGAGGGCCCTCAGATTGTTCTTGGAACGGTCCACCAGGGCGCGGTTGTAGGCGTCGCCTTCGACAAGGTTCAGTTCCCGACGGATGACACTGTCGAGGGTCTGGGTGTTGCCCGCGATGTCGATCCGGTTGACGTAGACCCGTGGGCCTTCGTTGACCTGGAAGACCACGTCCACCAGCCGGGTCTTGGGATCTGCCACATAGCGGGGACGGACGTCCACCGAGGCGAAGCCAGCGGCGCCCGCGGCAAAGGTCAGGGCGTCGGTCGCCGTCTCGATCCTCTGGTCCTCGTAGATCTCGCCGGACTGGATCGGAACGAGCTGGGTCAGCAGGGCGGTGTCGAGCTTCTTGAGTTCGGTCTCCACCGAGATCTTGCCGAACTTGTACTGGGGCCCCTCTTCCACCGAGTAGGTGACGGCAAAACCGTTCTGCGAGGGCGAAAGCTCTGCCACCCCGGAGATCACGCGGAAATCGTAGAAGCCGCGGTTCCTGTAGTGCTTGCGGAGCTGTTCCTTATCGTACTCCAGGCGGTCCGGATCGTAGTTCGCATTGCTCGAGAAGAAGCGATACCAGGCGGATTCCTGGGTGACGATGACATCGCGCAGGTCGTTGTCGGAGAACTCGGAATTGCCGAGGAAGTTGACGCCAAGGATGCCGCTCTTCTTGCCCTCGTCGATCTCGAAGATCAGGTCGACGCGCTTCTGGGGCAGCTCAATGATCTTGGGGGTGACGACCGCGGAAATCCGCCCCGAGCGCCTGTAGAGCTCGATGATCCGCTGGATGTCGGCCTGCACCTTGGCCCGTGTGAAGATGCCACGGGGCCGAACCGTGATCTCGTCGCGAAGCTTGTCTTCCTTCAGGCCCGAATTGCCCTCGAAGACGACCCTGTTGATGATCGGGTTTTCGACCACCTGAATGGTCAGGTCGCCCCCGTTCAGCCCGACCTTCACATCCGAGAAGAGGTCGGTACGAAACAGGGCCTTAAGGGCGAGGTCGATCCGCGCCGGGTCTACCGTGTCGCCCACGCCGATGGGCAGGTAGGACACGATGGTGGACTGCTCGATCCGCTCGTTTCCGCTGACAAGGATCCGCTGGACCACACCCTGTTGCTGGGCAACCGCCTGGGCGCGCGCCATACCTGGCGCGGTCAGGGCGGTAGCTCCCAGGAGGATCGCCAGTCCCGAAACGAGGCCAGCGCTGCGGGCGCGTCGAAATTGCATGGTCTGGGCCATCACCAATGGAAGCGCGTAATCAGGAAAACAATCCGCCGACGAACTGGAAGACCTGCAGTCTCTGCAGATCATTCCAGGTGGCGAACAACATCAAAGCCAGCACCAGCGCAAGGCCCACCCTGTAGCCAAAGGCCTGGACGCTGGCGGTAAGGGGTCGGCGGGCCACAGCTTCATAGGCGTAGAAGACGAGATGGCCCCCGTCGAGGACCGGAATCGGAAGCAGGTTCATGAAACCGATCCCCACCGAGAGCACGGCAGCCAGGGCGAGCAGGTTGGCCCCGACGTAGAGGATCTTGTGCTCCAGGTCCGGGGCGGCTTCTGCGCCGGCCTTGGCGATCTGGCCAGACATCTGGGCGATACCGAGTGGGCCGTTGAGCTGTTCGGCTGACATTTGGCCGGTCACCATCCTGCCGATGGCGTAGACGCTGGTGGTCAGCACCCTCCAGGTGCGATCGACGCCCTTCGAAAGCGCCTCCACGGGTCCGAAGGTGCGCCTCACAACCTCGCCAGTGGGACCAATGCCCAGACGTCCCACCCGCGGCGAGCCCGGTTCGGCGTCGAGGGGCTTCCATTCCGGGGTCGCGGTCAGGCTGAGGTTGCGACCGCCGCGTTCGACGAGGAAGTCCGTCGACGCCCCGCCCCGCACCTGTACGACCTCGCTGACATCCTGGAAGGACGAAATCCGGCGCCCCGCCGCCTCGAGCACGACATCTCCAGCCTGGAAGCCCGCGGACGCGGCCGCGCTGCCAGGTTGGACGACCCCGATTCGCGGCGAAAGGGTCCGCTCGCCAAAGCTCATGAAGAGAAGGGTGAACAGGGAGATGGCGAGCAGGAAGTTGGCCGCGGGTCCAGCGGCGGCCACCAGGGCCCGCTGCCAGACGGGCTTGAAGTGGTAGCTCCGCGCCAGGGCCTCCGGACCCTCCCGGGCCAGGATCTCTGCGCGCATGGCCTTCAGTCCGGCGGCGTCAGGGACGCTGGCGGCATTGTGGTCACCCGCAAACATGACGTAGCCGCCCAGCGGCACCCAGCCGATCCTCCATTCAACCCCGGTGCGGTCCCGGCGTGACCAGATCGGACGGCCGAAGCCGATGGAAAACCTCTCGACGTCTATCCCACAGGCCCTGGCCGCAAAAAAGTGGCCCAGCTCATGCACCGTCACCACCAGGGACAGGACCAGGATGAAGGGGGCGAGATGCCAGAGGAAATCGATTGCGATGGCGAGCATGGTCAGGCGGCGCCTCGCGACCGGGCGTCCAGGGCCAGGCCCGCCAGCCGACGGCCCGTGCGGTCGATCTGTTGCGTCTGCTCGAGGATGTTGTCGGCCATGCCGTCTCCCAGATGTTCCGAACCTGCCTTGTTCAGGGATTCCGACACGATTGCGGCAATATCAAGATAGCCGATCCGACGGTCAAGGAAGGCCTCCACCGCAACCTCATTGGCGGCGTTCAGGATTCCGGGTGCAGACCCGCCCTCCCGAAGGGCCTGCCGGGCCAGGTCGAGGGCCGGAAAACGCTGCATATCCGGGGCTTCGAAGGTGAGTCGCCCGATGGCCCCCAGGTCCAGGCGGGGCGCTGGCCAGGCCACCCTGTCCGGCCAGGCGAAGGCGACGGCGATGGGGGTGCGCATGTCCGGTGCCCCCAGCTGGGCCAGGCTCGAGCCATCGGCATATTCGACCAGGCTGTGGACGATCGACTCGGGGTGCACGACCACCTCGATGCGATCTGCGTCGACCCCGAACAGGTAGGCGGCCTCGATCATCTCCAGGCCCTTGTTCATCATTGTGGCGGAATCCACCGAGATCTTCCGGCCCATGTCCCAGTTCGGGTGCGCCACGGCCTCGTCCGGCGTCGCCGAGGCCATCCGCTCCATGGACCAGGTCCGGAAGGGGCCGCCGGAGGCCGTCAGGATCAGGCGGGAGACCTGAGCCGCATGCTGGGGATCAAGGGCCTGGAAGATGGCCGAGTGCTCGGAGTCCACAGGGATGACCACACCACCGGCCAGCCGCGCACGCCGCAGCAGGGCGGGGCCGGCGCAGACCAGGCTTTCCTTGTTCGCAAGGGCCACTATGGCACCGGCGTCGACGGCCGCCAGGGTTGGCGCCAGGCCCGCAAAACCGACGATGGCGGACATGACCCAATCTGCGGAAAGTCCCGCCGCTGCGGTGACGGCAGCCGCTCCGGCCTCGACCGCAACACCCGAGCCCCTCAGACGGCTGGCAAGGTCTCCGGCCAGGGTCGCATCTGCGATGACCGCGACCTCCGGACGCCAGGCCAGGGCCTGATCTGCGAGCCGGGCGACATTGCGCCCGCCCGTCAGCGCGCGGACGCGTACCGGCCGTCCGAGGGAGTCCAGGAGGTCCAGGGTGGAGACGCCGACCGATCCCGTCGATCCGAGGATGGAGATCGTGCGGACCAGGCTCAATGCCCCCAACCCAGGTGGTTGACCAGGCGGAACAGGGACAGGACGACCACCACGAACATCAACCCATCCACCCTGTCGAGCAAGCCGCCATGACCGGGGATCAGGTCGCCGGAATCCTTCACGCCGAAGCGGCGCTTGAGCATGGACTCCCAAAGGTCGCCGGCCATGCCCGCCAGGCCCCCGCAGAGGCCGGCAAGCGCCGCAGCCCAGGGATTGAGCCGGAAGACCGGAAAGGCGGCCAACGCCACCGCCGCAAGCATGGCGGCGGCAAGGCCCCCGAGAAACCCGGCCCAGGTCTTGTTCGGCGAGAACCTCGGCCAAAGCTTGGGACCACCGATGAGGTTGCCGACGACATAGGCGGCGATGTCGGCGGCCCAGGCGACGGCGAAGGTCATGATGATCCACCACCGCCCCTGGGGCATGGAGCGCATCCAGATGAAGCAGACGGCGGCGGCACCGATGTAGAAGACCCCGAGGGCTGCATTGCCCGGCCGCTCGGCGACGCCCCGGGCAACGACCGCGGCCAGGGCCCCGCCCGCTACCAGCACGCCCCAGGCGATCGCCATGTTTTCACGTTGGGCGAAGAAGACCGCTGTCAGGACCGCGGCGCAGACCGCGGTGGAGACGCGGGTCTTGGCCAAGGGCGCGGTCATGCCCCCCCATTCCACGCACAGCAGGGAGACTGCCGTCACGACCATCAGGAGGAAGGGCCAGGCCGGCTGTCCGGGCCCCATCTCGATCCAGACCGCCCCCAGGGCTGCCGGCAACAGGATGGCTGCGGAAGCCGCCCGCACCCCCAGGTTGCTCCAATCGAAGGCCCTAGCCGGCGACAAGGATGTCATCGGCGACGGCTCCCCCGAAGCGGCGATCCCGGGAGCGGAAGATGTCGATGGCTGCAGAGAGGTCCCCGGCGGCATAGTCCGGCCAGAGGACATCCTGGAAGACCAGCTCGGCGTAGGCCGCCTCCCAAAGCAGGAAGTTGGAGAGGCGCTGCTCCCCGGAGGGCCGGATGATCAGGTCCGGCGGCGGCAGACCGGCCGTCGACAGGGCCCCGGCGAACGCCGCCTCATCCACGCTCGCAGGGTCAATGCGGCCAGCTGCGGCGGCCTCCGCCAGCCGGCGCGCAGCATCAGCGATGTCGGCTTGCCCCCCATAGTTGAAGGCGATCTGCAGGAAGAAGCGATCGTTGTGGGCTGTCCGCCGCTCGGCCTCATCGAGCAGGGTGACAAGGTCTGCGGGCAGGCCCTGGCGGCGGCCGACGGCGCGGACACGCACGCCTTCCCGCTCGAGACGCTTGAGGTCGGAGTCAAAGTAACGCTTGGGCAGGGCCATCAGCTCCCGGACCTCCGAGGCCGGACGGCTCCAGTTCTCGGTGGAAAACCCGAACACGGTCAGCCAGCGCACGCCCAGTTCCGGTGCCGCCGACACGGTACGGCGCAGGGCCTCAACCCCGGCCCGATGCCCCATGGTCCGGGGTAGCCCCCTATGCTTGGCCCACCGCCCATTTCCATCCATGACGATGGCCACATGCAGGGGCGAACCCGCCGCCGGAACGGCGGGGGCGGACGCGGGTTCAGCGCGGGATGTCTTGGACCTTGCGGCCATGTCGCCTCCGCCCGCCTCCGAGCTAGACCTGCATGATCTCTTGTTCCTTGATTTTCAAGGCTTCGTCGACCCGCTTCACGGCGTCGTCGGTCATCTTCTGGACCTCGGTTTCCATCCGCTTCTGCTCGTCCTGATTGATCACGGAGTCCTTCTCCGCCTTCTTCAGGTCGTCATTGGCGTCGCGCCGGACGTTGCGGATGGCCACCTTCTGCTGCTCGGCGTACTTGGCGGCGATCTTGGTGAGATCGCGGCGGCGCTCTTCGGTCAGGGGCGGGATGGGGATACGCAGGGTCTGACCCTCGACGACGGGGTTCAGGCCCAGGCCAGACGACCGGATCGCCTTATCCACGGCGGCGACCACGCCGCGGTCCCAGACACTGACGCTGATGGCCCGCGGCTCGGGCACGGAGATCGCCGCCACGGCGCTGATGGGGCTGGTGGCGCCATAGGCCTCGACCATCACCTGATCGAGCAGGTTGGCGGAGGCACGGCCTGTCCTCAGGCTGGCGAACTCATCCTTGAGGGCCGCGATGGCCTTGTCCATGCGGTCGCGATATCGGGACAGAACGGGCTTTTCGGCTGGCATGTCGGGCTCCCGGAAACAGTCAGTTGATGGTGGTGAAGACGCCCTCGCCGGTGAGGACCTTCATGAAGTTCCCCGGCTCGCGGATCGAGAAGACAAGGATGGGGATCTGATTATCCCGCATCAGGGCGATGGCCGAGGCGTCCATGACCTTCAGGTCCTGGGCCAGGACGTCGTGGTAGCTGAGAGAGTCGTATCGACGCGCGGAGGCGTCCTTCTTGGGATCCGCTGTGTAGACCCCATCCACGCTTGTGCCCTTCAACAGGGCGTCACAGCCCATTTCCGCAGACCGGAGGGCGGCTGGGGTATCGGTGGTGAAGAACGGAGCGCCGAGGCCCGCGGCGAAGATCACCACCCTGCCCTTCTCGAGGTGCCGAAGGGCCCTGCGCCGAATGTAGGGCTCGCAGACCGCATCCATCGGGATGGCTGACTGCACCCGGGTGTCGACCCCGGCCTTTTCCAGCGCGCCCTGCAGGGCGAGGGCGTTCATGATCGTGGCCAGCATGCCCATGTAGTCGGCGCTGGCCCGCTCCATCCCGCGTCCAGCGAGGGAGACGCCCCGGAAGATGTTTCCGCCGCCCACGACCAGGCAAAGCTCGACCCCGGCGTCGACCACTTCCTTGATGTCTGCGGCGACCCGATCGAGGGTCACGGTGTCGATGCCGAAGAGGGAGTCCCCCATCAGCACTTCGCCGGATATTTTCAGCAGGATCTTCCGGTAGCGGGGCTTGGGGCCGGTCATGTGCGGTTCCGTCGGGTGGCACCCAAGACCGTCAGGGCCTGAGCGAGGGAATCTGACGGCATTCTACATAAACCAAGGGCGTGGTGCGCGTCGAACGCACCACGCCCCTGAAAAGACGTCCGGTCGGGATGGAATCAGCCCTGGCCGGTCATGGAAGCGACCTCGGCGGCGAAATCGTCGACCTTCTTTTCAACGCCTTCGCCAAGGGCGAAGCGCACGAAACCCTTCACGGAGACGGGGGAGCCGGTCTCCTTGGCGGTCTCGGCCACAAGTTGCTCGATCGTCTGGTCCGGGTTCATCACGAAGGCCTGCTTCAGCAGCACGACTTCCTCGAAGAACTTGCGGATCCGACCCTCGACCATCTTCTCGACGACACCCGCGGGCTTGCCCGAGGCCAGGGCCTGCTCGGTGAAGATGGCCTTCTCGCGCTCGATCGCCGCCGGATCCAGGTCATCGGTAGACAGGGACAGGGGATTGGTGGCCGCCACGTGCATGGCGATCTTGCGACCCATCTCGGCGAGCTTTGCCTGGTCACCCTTGCCCTCGACTGCCACCAGCACCCCGATCTTCCCCAGGTCAGGCACGATGGCCGAGTGGACGTAGGAAGCGATCGCGCCTTCCGAGACCGTGAACCGGTGCGAACGGCGCAGGTTCATGTTCTCGCCAATGGTGGCGATCAGGTTGGTGACGAGGTCCGAAACGGCCGCGCCCCCGGTGGTCTTGGCCGCAGCGATGGCCTCGACGTTGTCATGGTCCAGGGCGATGCCGGCGATTTCCTTGGCCACGTTCTGGAACAGTTCGTTCCGGGCGACGAAGTCGGTCTCGGCATTCAGTTCGACGACGACGCCGGTCATGCCTGCGCCGTCCTTGCGGACAGCGGCACCGACCAGGCCTTCGGCAGCGGCGCGATCCGACTTCTTGGCCGCCTTGGACAGGCCCTTGGTCCGCAGCCAGTCAATGGACTGATCGACGTCTCCGCCGTTCTCCTGCAAGGCCTTCTTGCAGTCCATCATGCCTGCGCCGGATTTCTCGCGCAGTTCCTTCACCAGGGCAGCAGTGATCTCCGCCATCGGGAGCTCCTTAGGTCAGTGGACCCGTCGGACCCGGCGGGTCCGACGGAATTCAGGGCGATCAGGCTTCGGCTACGGCCTCGGGTGCGGCATCGGCCTCAGGTGCAGCCTCGGCAACAGCCTCGGGTGCGGCTTCAGGTGCGGCCTCGGCAACGGCCTCGGGGACGGGCTCAGCTACGGGCTGGGCCACCGCGGGGGCTTCACGGGCCAGGGCGGGCTCGACCGGCTCGGCCGAAGCGCCCAGGTCGACGCCGGAGGCCACAGCGCCAGCCGCCAGACCGTCAAGGACGGAGTCGGCCAGCAGGTCGCAGTAAAGCTGGATGGCCCGGGCGGCGTCATCATTCCCCGGGATCGGGTAGGTGATGCCGTCGGGATTGCAGTTGGTGTCCAGGATGGCCACCACCGGAATGCCCAGCTTGCGGGCCTCCTGAATGGCGATGGCTTCCTTGTTGGTGTCGATCACGAACATCAGGTCGGGAATGCCGCCCATGTCCTTGATGCCGCCCAGCGACAGCTCGAGCTTGTCGCGCTCGCGGGTCAGCTGCAGCAGCTCCTTCTTGGTGCGGGTGCCTTCGCCAGCCCCGAGGACCGCCTCGAGCTCGCGCAGCCGGCTGATCGAGCCGGACACGGTGCGCCAGTTGGTGAGGGTTCCCCCCAGCCAACGGTGGTTCACATAGTACTGGGCGCAACGACGGGCCGCCTGGGAGACCGGATCGGACGCCTGGCGCTTGGTGCCCACGAACAGGACGCGGCCGCCGCCGGCGGCGACTTCGCGCACCTTCACCAGGGCCTGGTGAAGCAGGGGGATCGACTGCGAGAGATCGATGATGTGGATATTCGATCGGCTGCCGAAAATGTAGCGTTCCATCTTCGGGTTCCAGCGGTGTGTCTGGTGACCGAAGTGGGCGCCGGCTTCAAGCAGCTGACGCATAGAGAAATCGGGGAGCGCCATGGCGATGGTCCTCTTCTTCCGGTTAGCCTCCGCAGGTAAACCCCCCGGACGGGGGACCGGAACGGCGCCGCCGGGATGTCTCCCCGGCTCCACCGAACACCTGCGTGTGGAATGCCGCGGCGTGTAGGCCCGTAACGGCGAAAAAGCAAGTCAAGAAGCCAGAGCCGGCGTCAGACGTCCTCGACGAAGACGACGCCCGGTGCCGTCTTCAGGGCCCCGCGCATGGCTGGCCCGAGGTCGAAACGACCCGGCAGGCGCAACTCGATCTCGCGTCCGCCCTCCACCGGCGCCACCAGGACGATCTCTCCGCCCCGACCCGGTGCAGCAGACGTCAGGCGGGCCTTAAGGGCCTCGACCTCCAGGCTTCGCGGCGCCACATGCACGCGCAGGCCCGCCACAGCGTTCTCGATGGCTGTCTCGACCGGCTCTGCATCGTCGCCGAAGAAACGCACCTCGCCATCCTTCGCCTTGGCTCGCACCTTGAGGGAGAGTGCCCGACCGGGCTCCAGCAGGTCCCGGCAGCGACGCAGGGACTCCGGTGGGAAGAGCACCTCGTATTCCCCGGAGGGGTCGGAAAAGGTCACGAAGGCGAACTTGTCGCCGCTGGCCTGGGACGCCCGCTCCTGGCGGCGGCGCACCACGCCGGCCATACGGAAGGCCTCTGCCCCCGCCTCGGCCTTGGGGATGACCTCGGACAGCAGGTCGGTGCGACGGCGACGCAGGGCCGGCATCAGGTCCTCGAGGGGATGCCCGGACAGGTAGAACCCCACCGCCGCCAGCTCCTCGTCCAGGCGCCGGGTCGGGGACCAGGACTCCACCCGGGGCAGGCGCGGACGCTGGGCCTCCACCTGATCGCCACCGAACAGGGACCCCTGGGATGAGGCCCGCTCGTCGGCGACGCTGTGGCCATAGCCGGCAAGGATTTCGGAGGATTCCATGAGCTGGGCGCGGTCATGTCCCAGGCTGTCGAAGGCGCCGGCCCGGGCGAGGGTCTCCAGGGTCCGGCGGTTGACCTGCCGGGGGTCGACCCGCTCGACGAAGTCGAAGATGTCGCGGAAGGGCCCGCCGGAGGCGCGGACCTCGACCACATGCTCCATGGCCTGGAGTCCCACGTTCCGGATGCCGCCAAGGGCGTAGAGGACTTCGCCATCCTCGACCGTGAAGTCCGCGGAGGAACGGTTCACATCCGGCGGACGGACCACCACGCCGAAGCGCCGGGCGTCCTGGTAGAAGACCGTCAGCTTGTCGGTATTGGAGATGTCCAGGCTCATCGAGGCTGCGAAGAACTCCACCGGAGCGTTCGCCTTGAGCCAGGCGGTCTGGTAGCCGATCAGGGCATAGGGGGCGGCGTGGCCCTTGTTGAAGCCATAACCCGAGAACTTGGCCATCAGCTCGAAGAGGGTGTCGGCCAGGTCCGGATCCACCCCGCGCTCGGAGGCGCCGGAAAGGAAACGGGCCCTTTGCTGGTCCATCTCCTCCTTCTTCTTCTTGCCCATGGCCCGGCGCAGGAGATCGGCCTCGCCCAGGGAGTAACCCGCCATGATGCGGGCGATGTTCATCACCTGCTCCTGGTAGACGATGACCCCATAGGTCTCGGTCAGGACCGACTCCAGGAGGGGGTGGTAGACGTTCAGGGGCTTGCGGCCGGCCTTGGTGTCCACATAGGCCGGGATGGAGTCCATCGGGCCGGGCCGGTAGAGCGAGATCAGCGCCGTGACGTCCTCGATGGAGTTGGGCCGCAGCTGGCGCAGGGTGTCGCGCATGCCCTGCCCTTCCAGCTGGAAGACGCCGACTGTCTGGCCCGAGGCCATCAGCTCGTAGGAGGCCGCGTCATCCAGGGACAGGCCCTCGAGGACAAAGTCCGCCCCGCGCCGGGCCAGGTGCTTCATGGCCCGGTCGATGACCGTCAGGGTCTTCAGGCCCAGGAAGTCGAACTTCACCAGGCCGGCACTCTCCACCCACTTCATGTTGAACTGGGTCGCGGGCAGGTCGGAGCGGGGGTCGCGATAGAGGGGGGACAGCTCGGTCAGGGGCCGGTCGGCGATCACCACGCCGGCGGCGTGGGTGGAGGCGTTTCGGTAGAGCCCTTCAAGGCGCAGGGCGATTTCCAGCAGGCGGGCGACAGCCTCGTCCTCATCCCGGGCCTGCTGCAGGCGCGGCTCGATCTCGATGGCCCGGGCCAGGGTGACCGGGCTCGCGGGATTGGCTGGAACCATCTTGGCCAGCCGGTCGACCTGTCCCAGGGGCATCTGGAGGACCCGCCCCACGTCCCTCAGGACTGCGCGGGCCTGCAGGGTGCCGAAGGTGATGATCTGCGCCACCCGATCGCGGCCGTACCTCTGCTGGACATAGGTGATCACCTCCTCCCGCCGCTCCTGGCAGAAGTCGATGTCGAAGTCGGGCATGGAGACCCGCTCGGGATTGAGGAAGCGCTCGAAGACCAGGCCGTATCGCAGGGGATCCAGGCCCGTGATCATCAAGGACCAGGCCACCAGGGAGCTGGCGCCGGATCCCCGCCCTGGACCGACGGGGATACCCTGCGACACCGCCCACTTCATGAAGTCGGAGACGATCAGGAAGTAGCCGGAGAAGCCCATCTTCTGGATGACCGAGATCTCCTGCTCCAGCCGGGCCTCATAGGCTTCCAGCGGAAGGGCCGGGGCATGGGCGGCAAGCCGGAGGCGCAGGCCCTCCCGGGCGTCACTGGCCAGTTCCTCATCCTCGGTACGACCATCGGACGTCGGGAACCGGGGCAGGATGGGATCGCGCTTGACCACCATGAAGGCGCAGCGCCGGGCGATGTCGATCGTATTGTCGCAGGCCTCGGGCAAGTCGGCGAAGAGGGCGCGCATGTCCGTGGCCGGCTTGAACCAGTGCTCCGGCGTCACCCGCCGGCGCTCCTCCTGGCCAATGAAGGCACCATCGGCGATGCAGAGCAGGGCTTCGTGGGCCGAATAGAGGTCAGCCTCCGGAAAGTAGACGTCGTTCGTGGCGACCAGGGGCACGTCGTTGGCGTAGGCCCATGCGACGAGCCCGGGCTCGGCGGCGGCCTGGCTGGCCAGGCCATGGCGCTGGATCTCGACATAAAACCGATCCCCGAAGGCTTCCGCCATCATGGCCAGGGCGGCCGCGCCGTCTTCCGCCTTTCCCGCCGCAAACAGCGGGTCGACGGGACCCTCTGTTCCGCCCGACAGCAGGATCAGGCCTTCGGCGCGCGCTGCCACCTCTGACCAGGGAACCGAGGGCTCCTCGATCCCGTCGGCCTCCAGGAAAGCCATTGAGGACAGCGCGGAAAGATTCAGGTAGCCGGCTTCCGTCTGGGCCAGCAGGACGAGGGTCGGGGTCTTGGCCCAGCGCTCCGGAGACCGCCCCCCTATACCCGTCACCGGAAGGGCGCAGCCGACGATGGGCTGGATCCCGGCCTCCTTGCAGGCGACCGAGAACTCCAGGGCACCGAAGAGGTTGCAACGATCGGCTATGGCGACGGTGGGCATCCCCTGAGACGCCGCGAGCCGACCCAGGGCCTCAGCGCGGACTGCCCCCTCCAGGAGGGAGTAGGCCGAGCGCACCCGGAGATGAATAAAGCCGCCTTCGATCGCCATCTGTCCGTTCCGCCTGCCCCTGCCGCCTAGCCTGGAGGTCGTCCCGGGCCGGAGACCCTAGCGGTCTCCGTCAGGCCGCCAGAACCGCCACCTGGCACATCATCCAGACGAAGCCAGCCACCGATACAAAGGCCAGCGATTCCCTTACGAGTCGAGCCATGTCGCAATCCCCCAAAACCGTTCCTGAAATGTTCCTATTCCGGTTTTGTTCTCATTTCAAGGGGGTGATCGTAGAAATCTCAGACGGGGACTATGCGGCCCTGGCGCAGGGTCAGGATGCGGTCCATCCGGGACGCCAGCTCAAGATTATGGGTGGCGATCAGGGCGGCGGCACCCTGCCCCCGGACCATCGACCTGAGATTCTCGAATACGGCGGCTGAGGTCTCAGGGTCCAGGTTTCCCGTGGGTTCATCCGCCAGCAGGACCCGAGGTCGGTTCGCCAGGGCGCGGGCCACCGCCACCCTCTGCTGCTCGCCGCCAGACATCTGGGCGGGCTGGTGCTCAAGCCGCTCTGCCAATCCCAACTCGCCCAAGAGGGTCCGGGCCCTGGCCCGCGCCTGGTCGGGGGATCGCCCCGCCATCAGCTGCGGGAGGATGACATTTTCCTCGGCGGTGAATTCGGGGGACAGGTGGTGGGCCTGGTAGACGAAACCGATGGCCGAGAGACGCACCCGGGTGCGCAGGGCGTCCGAGAGATCTGTGCAGTCCTGGCCCTCGACAAGCACGCGGCCAGAGGTGGGACGCTCCAACAGGCCGGCCGCGTGAAGCAGGGACGACTTCCCCGAGCCGGAAGGGCCGACGAGGCCGACGATCTCGCCCTCCCGGAGGTCAAGCTCAACCCCGTCCAGGACATGGAGCAGGCGGTCGCCCGAGCGGTAGGTGCGGTGCAGGTCTCGCAGGGCCAGGACGACGCTGGGCTCACTCATATCGGAGGGCCTCCACGGGATCGAGCCGGCTGGCCCGCCAGGCGGGCGGCAGGGTCGCCAGGAAGGACGCCGCCAAGGACCAGGCCAGGATCATCAAGACCTCGCCCCAGTCGACCTTGGCGGGGATTCGCGACAGGTAATAGACGTCCGAGGCGAAGACCCGGGCACCGGTCACCCACTCCACGGCCTGCTGGATCGGGCCGATGAAGGTGCAGAACAGGACGCCCAGGACCAGGCCCGTCAGGGCACCCGCCACGCCGACAGCGGCACCGGCCATGAAGAAGATTCGCAGGATCGCCCCCTGTCCTGCCCCCATGGTCCGCAGGATGGCGATGTCGCGGCCCTTGTTCTTCACCAGCATGATCAAGCCCGAGATGATGTTCGCCGCCGCAATCAGGACGAGCATCATCAGGATCAGCCGCATGACATTGCGCTCGACCTTCAGGGCACCCCAGAAGGCGGCGTTGCGTTCGGTCCAGTCCGTGACCGTGGCCGCGGGCCCGGCGATGGCGGCGACCTCGGGCTTGAGCGCCACGGCCTTGTCTGGATCCGCCAGCCTGAGCTCGATGAAATCCGGTACACCCTCCCGGCCGAAGAACAGGCCCGCCTGCTCAATAGGCATGTAGAGGAAGGTCTGGTCGTACTCGCTCATGCCGACGCTGAAGAGCCCGCCAACGATGTAGGTCTTGCGCTGGGGGGCTTCACCGAATGCGGTCGCCGCGCCGGTCGGCGAGATCAGGGTGATGGGGTCCCCCTGCCTCAGTCCGAGACTCGCCGCGAGACGCTCGCCGACCAGGACCTTTTCGCCGCCGAACTCGCCCTCGCCCCAGCCTTCGAGCCCGCCGGGCGTGACGTTTCCGGAGACCAGTCGCGTGGCCAGGAGGTCCTTTCGGGAGACACCGCGGACGACAGCGCCCGCGACCTGGCCATCGCCGACAGCCATGACCTGGCCCTCCAGGACCTGCGCGACCTGGACGACCCCGGGCAGGCCCGAAAGCCGCTGGGCGAGCGCTGCCGGATCGAGCCCTGCGGCGGGCGCAGAGGTGACGAAGACATGGCCATTGAAGCCCAGGATCCGGGACAGGAGCTCTGCCCGAAACCCGTTCATCACGCTCATGACGATGATCAGGACGGCCACAGCCAGGGCGATGCCGACATAGGCGATCACGCCGATCAGGGCGACGCCACCCTCGCGGCGCCGGGAGCGGAGGTAGCGCCCGGCGACCATGCGCTCCCAGCGGCTGAAGGGGCCGGCGGGCTGGACGGTCTGCAGTTCGGGGGAAAGGGAGGTGGCCATGGACTCGCGGGAGTTGAAGACCGGACCGCTATGCCCCGCTTTGCGGACGAAAAAAAGGCCGCCCGGGAGCGGGGCGGCCTTCTCCATCTCGGGGAAAGCTCCGATCTTCATCGGCAGGGTCAGAAAAACCGGTCCCGCCTGACCTGTCCCGGAAGAAGCCGGGTTGAGGGCGGCCTTTTGCGGCTATGCCCACAGCCTGTGCGATTAAGGGCAAGGGCGCCTCAGGAACAGGCGTTGCCCCCCGCCTCAGACCGGACGCCGCCCCGGGGCCAGCTGGATAATGCCGAAGTGCAGAAGCAGGTAGAAGACCAGGAAGATCACCGCCGACACCACAGTGGTCAGCAGGAACTTCTCCTTCAGGCGCGGGTTGACCGGCGACGCCGGATCGCCCCCCCCAGGGGGCTTGATCCCGGCTTCAGCATGCGACTTTGCGCCCAGGGGCAGGACCCCGAAGAGCACCGTCCACCAGATGGTCAGATAAATGGCGATGGCGGTTAAGGGGTTCATGCGTGGGCGACCTTCGGGGTCTCCATCAGCTCCACCAGGACGCCGCCCATGTTCTTCGGATGGACGAAGATCACCGGTGTGCCATGGGCGCCGATCCTGGGGACCCCGTTGTTCAGTACGGTCGCGCCCTTGGCCGCCATGTCGTCACGGGCGGCAAGGATGTCCTCGACCTCGAAACAGACATGGTGCTGGCCGCCCGACGGGTTCTTCGCCAGGAAACCGTGCAGGGGAGAGGTCTCGCCGAGGGGCTCGATCAGTTCGATCTGGCTGTTAGGCAGGTCGACGAAGCAGACGTTGACGCCCTGCTCCGGCATGGCCTTGACCGCCGAGATCTGCGTGGCGCCGAGCATGTCGCGATAAAGCTTAACGGACTCGGCGATGGAGGGGGTGGCGACCCCGACGTGGTTCAGTCTTCCGATCATGGCGAATGCATACAACGATGGCGGGCTGGCGTCATCCATGACCCGGGGTCACTGGGTGAAGAGGGCTGCACCTCCGTCCCGCATGTGGCTCCGGGCCGCAGCCGGCTCGAAGACCGCGCCGGACCCGAGCAGGTTCTCGATCCGCTCCGGCGTCAGGCCAAAGCCCACAAGGACCTCGCGGGTGTGCTCGCCGGCATCCGGGACCGGATGGCGGAAGCCGCCCGGCGTTCGGTCGAAGTCGGCATAGTTGCGCACACCCACCGCCTCGCCGAGGCGCGGGTGCCGCCAGGCGACGAAGACGCCGTTCTCCGCCAGCCAGGAATCCTCGTAGGCCTCGTAGCCGCGGACGCAGGGGATGCAGGGAACACCCGCCGCCTCCAGGGCGTCCAGGACCCCGTCGCGGCTGCGTCCCGCCAGGATGTCCGCCAGCCGCCCGGCAAGGGGCCCCTCGGGGGGTGCCGAGAGGGCGTCCGCTGGATCCGCCGGGGAGCCGAGGGCGGTCAGCAAGGCCTCCGCCTCGGCGAGGCTCTCGGCGGCCACGGCGAGCCATCCGTCCTGGCATTGGTAATAGCGGTGGACCGGGCTGAGCCCGAGGCAGTCGACCCCGCCCTTGGGTGCCGGGGGCCGGCCCTCCCAGGTCACGACCTCGCCCAGCTGGAAGGTCAGGCTCTGGGCCAGCAGGCTGGTGATGACCTCCTGCCCCTCCCCGGTCCGGCGACGGGCATTCAGTGCCGAGATGATGCCGAAGGCGACCACGCCGGCCGTGGCCACGTCGTTGACGGCGATGGTGTGAAGGACCGGCTCGGCGTCGCCGCCCTGGGCCGCCATCATGCCGCCCTCGGCCTGGAGCAGGGGATCAAAGCCCGGCAGGGGTGCCCGGGGACCGGCATCGCCGTAGGCGTTGACCGAGCAGGAGATGATCCGCGGGTTGACCTGGCGCAGGGCCTCGTAGTCCACGCCCAGCCGCTTGCGCACGCCGAAGCGGTAGTTGTCGAGCACCACGTCGGACTGGCGCACGAGGTCGAGGAACATTTCCTTCGCCCCGGGCTGCTTCAAGTCGACGCCCAGACCGCGCTTGCCGCGGTTGCAGGCCAGGAAGGGGCCCCCATCGGAGCGGAAGGGATCACCTTCGGGGGACTCGATCTTGATGACCTCGGCCCCGAGATTGGCGAGGACGGCCCCGGCCAGGGCGCCGGCGATGACCGATCCCATGTCGAGGACCCGTACCCCCTCAAGGGGCCGGCTGGCCCCCGGTCCGGCGGCCAGGGGCGGAGGTGGCACCCAGGCGGGAAGCGGGCCGGGCACCGGAAGCGAGCGGACCGAGGCGGGCGTCGCAGAGAGCCGGGCGGGCGGCGCCGGCATGGCCAGACGGCCCCGGGATGGATCGTCGAATTCCAGCCGGAGTCCGGCATCCCGCACGGCTTCGCCGGCGAACCAGGCGGTCCGGTCGCCCACCGGCGCACAGGGAACTCCCGCCCCGGTCAGCAGATCCAGCCAGTGCGCCCGGGGCTGACTCCGGAAGATGTCCTCCAGCACTTCAAGGGCCAGCATGGGGTTGAGCGCCAGCACCTCCCAGTGGGCGCCGAGGCCCAGGGCGTCGATTGCCTTGCGGTAGAAGGGCATGAAGAGGGTGGCCATGAAAAACCAGTCGCCATCCCCGCACTGGTAGAGACGATAGCTGGGCGAGGCCCCCTGGGGGGCGCCGCGCGGCAGGCGGGGCTGGTCCAGGACCATGACCACGCCGCCAACCTCAGACACCCCGTGCAGGCCGCTCACCGTCACCGCCTGGCCCTGACCGGAAGCGCCGCGTTCATAGAGGGCCGCCCCCATGGCCGAGGCACCCATCACGGCCTGACCATACCAGCCCAGGGGCAGGATCATGTGGACGGGACTGTCGCCATAGGCCCCCTGCCGGAAGGCGATGCCGGAGGCTGCCGCCAGAAGGCTGTGACGGGGCGCCATGCGGCTCCACCGGCCCCGGGTCCCGTAGGGCGGCATCCAGACGTGGATCAGGTGCGGCGCGCCGTCCCGCAGGGTCGCGGCGTCCAGGCCGAGGGCCTCCAGGTCCCCCGGGGGGTGATCGAAGACCGCAATGTCGGCGGCCCTGGCCAGGTCCCGGGCCTTCTCGAGGTCTGACGGGTCCGAAAGGTCGAGGGTGACGATGCGCTTGTTGCGATTCCAGGCCGGATAGCCGGGGTGGTCCTTCAGCCGGTCCCCGCCCGGCGGCTCGACCTTGACGATCTCGGCTTCGAAGTCGCCCAGCAGCATGCAGGCCATGGGTCCGGCCACGCCCTGCGTGAAATCGACGATGCGCACGCCCTTGTAGGCAGACATGCCCCCTCCCCCTTTTTTACTCTTGGCGGAAGGGTCTGCGAAAGCCGCGGCGCTGGCAAGGCGCCGGGTTGAGCCTCAGAGCCTCAGGAGGGTGGTCTGGACCAGGGGGCGACGGCCCCAGATGCGCTGGGCGGCCTTCTTGAGGGCCCGGGAGATGGCAGCCTCCACCTCGGCGTCGATCTCGCGCTGTTCGCCATCCAGACGCCGCACGGCGGCCTCGGCGGCATCAGCCAGGTCGTCCAGCAGGTCCTCCAGTGGCCGCTCAGGGTCACCGGGCAGGCCGACGGCGCGGACCTGGGGG
>CAIWHQ010000095.1 GCA_903912465.1 uncultured Alphaproteobacteria bacterium
TCCGGAGCCTGGGCGGCGACCGCTTCCAGGCCCACTCCGCCGGGTCCTTCCCGACCGGCCGCATCAATCCGGGCGCTGTTCCGGTCCTGAGGTCACTGGGGCTCGACCCGGCGGACTTCCGCTCCAAGTCCTGGGATGAGTTTGCCGCGCCGGGGGCGCCGCCGATCGATTTCATCTTCACCGTTTGCGACAACGCCGCTGGCGAGGCCTGTCCGGTCTGGCCGGGACGTCCCGTCACGGCGCACTGGGGTGTCGAGGATCCGGCGGCGGTGACCGGGTCCGAAGCCGAGATCGCGCAGGCCTTCGCCGAAGCGGAACGCCGGCTTCGCCGCCGAGTGGAACGCTTCCTCGCTTTGCCGCCCGAAGCCCTCGACGGCCCGGACATTCGGGCCCGACTGGAGGCGATCGGCAAGGATGCAAACCCTTGACGGCGGTCCGGCCCGAGTTCGGCCTGGCCCGCCGCCTTGCGGCGGAGGGCCTCGGAACCGCCCTTTTCCTGTCTATTGTGGTGGGCTCGGGGATCATGGGCGAGCGGCTATCTGGCGGGAATGACGCGATCGCCCTGATGCTGAACACGGTCTCGACGGGCGCCGGGCTGGCCGTCCTGATCACCCTTCTGGGTCCGATCTCGGGCGCGCACTTCAACCCCCTGGTCAGCATCCTGGCGGTCCGCGACCGGGACCTTGCCGCCGGTGAGGCCCTTGCTCGGCTAGGGGTTCAGGTGGTCGCCGCCATCGCCGGTGTCGTCCTTGCCCACGCCATGTTCGATTTGCCGCTGTTCCAGGTCTCCGACAAGGTGCGGTCCGGCGGTGGGCAGGTGTTGTCCGAGGGCGTTGCGACCTTCGGCCTCATCCTGGTGATCCGCCTGGCCTCGCGCCTTGCCCCCGGGGCCACGGCCGCCCTGGTCGCCCTCTACATCACCGCCGCCTATGGCTTCACCGCCTCCACCGCCTTCGCCAATCCCGCCGTCACCCTGGCCCGGAGCCTGACTGACACCTTTGCGGGGATCGCCCCGGGATCCGTCCCGGGATTCCTGCTTGGGCAGGCCGGGGGAGCATTGGCCGCCTGGGTTGTCAGCGCGGAGCTTCTGGGCCCCCCCGGCGCGCCGCCTCGATCCTAGCCCGGGTCGCGGCGTGGTCGGCGCTCGAGATGTTGAACCGCGCGTAGAGCAGGACGGCAAAGACACCGGGGATCATGGAGATCGGACCCAGGAAGAGACCGAGGTTCTGAATAACACCCGGATCCACTTCGCCCGGTTGCGCCTTTTCCGGGAAGGCGATCAGGGTCAGAACGATGCCGGCGAGGGCCGCACCGATCGCCGTGTCGAGCTTGGCGAAGAGGGCGCGCGTGGAATAGAGGACCCCCTCCTGGCGGACCCCGAAGCGCACTTCGTTCTCATCCGCCACATCCGCCAGGGCGCTCATGACCGAGATGTTCAATATGGCGCCCACCGCGTAGCTGACCGCGGAAATGGCCACCAGGGTGGGCAGGAGCCGCGGGTCGCCATTCGGGAACATCCACCCGACCTCCCGCAGGATGAAGCCCAGGGCCGGGAAGACCACAAGCGCCGCAGCGCTCCATATGATCACCGGCCTCTTGCCCCAGAGGGCGTGAAGCCGGGGCGTCAGGGTCAGGGCGGAAACGAAGCCGACCAGGCTCCCCAGCGAGTACCAGCGCAGCATCTCTGACGGGAATCCCCAGTAGTAGGTGCCTCCGTAGAGCCCCAGGGTGTCCCGGATGCCGGACATGAGGGACAGGGCGAAGAGGCCCGCCAGCAGCCAGACATAGTTGCGGTTGGCCAGGACCTTGCCGACGTCCTTCAGGAACTCGAAGGGCGAGAAGGGCGGCTGATCCTCCGGCGGCCTCGGGAGGCGCGGTATCTGGTCACGGGTAAACCAGGCCGACGCGAACAGGATGGCCAGGGTCGCCCCCGCAGCCAGCAGGGAAAAGGGCAGGTAGGGCTCGGGATTCAGGAGGCCCCGTGGATACTCAGGCGTGGCCTTGAAGAAGTAGGTGAGGGCGATAAGCGAGATCCCGGTGCCGCCGATCCAGGTGGAGAAGTTGTTCCACGCCATCACCTTGGTGCGCTCGATATACGATTCCGACAACTCGCCGCCGAAGGCCAGATGCGGGGTGTGGAAGACGCTCATGGCTACCCGCAGGCCGATCACCGAACCCGTGAACCAAAGGAAGAGCAGGGTGTGGCTGAGACCATCCGGCGGGTTGAAGATGGCCAGGAAGAAGAGGGCGATGGGGATGGGCGCGGCGTACATGAAGGGATGCCGACGACCGAAGCGCGACCGGGTCCGGTCAGAGATCGACCCGATGACCGGGTCGGCGAACCCGTCCACCGCGAAGGAAAGAGAGATCGCCAGCCCACCCAGCCAGCCCGGCAGTCCCAGCACCTGATTGTAGTAGAGCAGGGCGTAGGACCCGAGTGAGAACAGGGCGATCGTTTCCGCCGCGCTGCCAATCCCGAACGCCAGCTTGGTGCGAAGACGCAGTGACGGCGGCTCAGATGGACCTGGACGGGCCTCGTCGACGGGCATTGGATTTTCTCCCAGCCCACCTTTTGAACAGGCGGTATGGGCAGTGGCGGCGAAAAGTGCCTTCGCGTCAAGCGTCGTGCCCGGTTCCGCCCTTGGCCTGACGTCCCGGTCTCAACGCAGGATCAGTTTCGAAGGGCGCGATAGACCGGCAGGCCTTCAGGCGGAGAGATCAAGGCCCCAGACCCGGGTGCCTGCAAGATTGTCACCGAGGGCCTGCGCAACCACGCCCGCCGCCGCAGCGCCAAGGCCGCCGAAGCTGTCGGCATGGATGGCGGCGAGGTCCGCGCCATAAAAGTCGCCCAGGTTCCCGCCTCCTGTCTGCTGCCTAGACGGAGCGGAGCGCACTCGCCGGCCGGGCGGAGAGGATGGGCAGGGCGCCGGCA
>CAIWHQ010000096.1 GCA_903912465.1 uncultured Alphaproteobacteria bacterium
CGACAGGCCCAGGAATCCTCCGGAATCGCCGACGATTGAGCCGCCGACGCCCCAGGAATCGGCCTCGACCGAGACATTCCGCTGCTTGGTTTCCGAAGTCGGCTCCAGGCCCGTCGCCGTTGCGAGGCGATCGGAGACCGGGGTTCCCGGCGTGGAATAGTCCCCGGACCGGCGGGTCGCGCCGTCTACCGCCAGGACAAGGGCACCGACCCCGATGTTCGCGGCGAGGGAAGCGGAGCGGCCATTGTCGACGCTGGACCAGGCCAGGGCGCCTCGTCCCTCGATCCGGTCCCCGGGCCGCCGGGACGGCACCCGGTCATCCATCACGTTGACCACGCCGCCGATACCTGACCCGCCGTAGGCAAGGGTGGACGGGCCTTTCAGCACCTCGATGCGGCTGGCCTGGCCCGCTTCGCTCGGCACCGCATGGTCGGGGGACAGGGAACTGGCATCCACCATGCCGACACCGTTCTGCAGCAGGAGCACCCGGGGACCGGACAGGCCGCGGATCACAGGCCGGCTGGCCCCGGGCCCATAGGCTGTCGATCTCAGGCCAGGGAGGCCGGCCAGGAGGTCTCCCAGGCCCGCGGGTGGCGCAAGGCTCAAGGTCTCTGCCGAGAGAATGGTGACACTGGTCGTGATGGTATCGAGCGACACCGCGTATGGCGCGGCCGTGACCACGACCTCTTCGACTTCTGTGGGCTTCCGGGTTCCGGTTTCTGCGGCATGGGCGACGGTTCCGGCCATGACCAGGCTGAGGACGCCGGCGGAAAGCACATGGGGGTCGAGCTTGGTCATTCGTGGGTCCGGAGCCGGGATTTCAATTATGTTATAAAATAACTTTCTTTGACCGATCCGATCAAGCGCATTGTGAAATCCGTGGAAGTCGGCATGAACTCCACCCCACCGGTCGCTGGGACCGGGCGCACACCCTTTCAGGAGACAGCCATGGGCATCTTCAGTTCCATCATGGGCAAGATCTTTCCGCCCAAACCCAAGCCCGTTGTGGCGGCCCCGGCTGCGCCGGCGGCAGCTGCGCCCCCACCGCCACCCCCGCCGGTGGCCCCGGTCGACGTGGAAGCCGTGCTGAACGCGATTGCGGCCTCGAAGGGCGGCGGCGGGAACTGGCGCACCTCAATCGTCGACCTGCTGAAGATGCTCGACCTGGACTCCAGCCTCAACGCCCGCAAGGAACTTGCCGGCGAACTGGGCGTGAATGCGGGCGCCCACGGCAGTGCCGAACAGAACATGGCCCTGATCAAGGCCGTCTGGGTCGCGCTTGAGCAGAACGGCGGCATCGTTCCGGCCAGCCTGCGCGACTGATCTCCAAGAGCGTCCGGGGTGATCACGAAAGCGTGATCCCCCGGATTGCATCCGGATCGGCCTCCGGAGGCTCCCAGGCATATCGGGTCCGTCAGGGACCGCCACAACCGGGAGTTACATCATGGTCGGAGACGTCCTTCAGACCCTCATCATTTTCGGCTTCATCGCCGCCATCGTGCTGGGTAGCCAGTACTTCCAGGCCCGCAAGCGCGCCCGTGTCCACGAGACCATCGAACTGGCCATGCGCCAGGGCCAGCCCGTACCTCCGGAGCTTGTCGAGCTGGTGGCGCGCCAGACCCCGCGTTCACAGCCACCGAGCGACCTGCGTTGGGGACTGATTGCCCTGTTCGCAGGGATTGGTCTCGCCATCTTCGGTCAGGTCATGGGTGCGATCGAGACGGATGCGCGCACGGCCCTGACGGGCGTCGCTGCCATTCCTGGCTGCATTGGTATTGCGGGGATCCTCCTGCACTTCCTGGGCCGCAGGTCGTCCTGATCCGGTGGCCTTCCCTTCGTCACATCTTGAGGAGGGGGTTCCCGACGCCATCCTCGCCAGCCGCGCTGCGGCTGGCGACACCGGGGCCTTCGCGGTCCTTGTCCGGCGGAGCCTGCCCCGGCTGCGGAGCTTCCTGCGGCGAATGGGGGCTCCTGCCGACCTTGCGGATGACCTTGCCCAGGACGCCCTGGTCATCGCCTTCGAGCGGATCGGGGACTATCGCGCAGAGGGTGCCTTCGTCGCCTGGGTGCGCAGGATCGCCGCCCGCCGCTACCTGCGGGTCATACGGTCGCGTGTGCATTTCGAGCCTTTGGACCACGCGCCCGAGGCCTATTCACCCGCTCCGGACATCGGGCAGGCCCTGGACCTCGACTCGGCACTCGAGCGGCTTCCTCAGGCTCAACGCCTTTGCGTCAGCCTCCAGCATGGCGCCGGCTACACCGCTTCGGAGATTGCATTGGCGCTGGGCTTGCCGGAGGGCACAGTGAAGTCACATATTTCCCGCGGGCTGACGCGCCTGCGACAGGACCTGGGAACGCACCGATGACCCCTTACCGCGACACCGGCCCGGAGGGATTCGACCGCCAGCTCGAGGCCCTGTTCGATGCGCCGTCGCCGGGGCTGGAGAACCCTGAGCTCGAGAGCAGGATCCTGGCGCGCCTGGCAAAGCGCAGGCGGGTGAGGGCCCTGGTCCTCGGCCTCGGTGGGCTCATCGGCGTCTTCATCGCCCTTCGCAGCTTTCTGGAGACCGGCGTTCCGTCACCCGCCACCCGGGCGCTCATCGACATGGCCGCTGGCAACGCCCTTGCCCAGGCCCTGCACCTGTTCCTCGGGGAGGGCATGGTCGGTATCCTGGCAGTCTGCGCAGGTCTCACGGGGCTCGGGCTGGCATTGGTAAGGGCCCTGGAGGCGGCCTGAGGAGAGCGAGCGCTTACCGCTGAATTCCTGAAGATCGGCGGAGGGTCTGCTCTTCCATGGGAAAGGCACCCTTTCTCCCACGGAAGGGGCCTTGCTGGACCAGATAAGCCCGGGGTCTTCGGCGATGTTTCTCGCCTCCAGGCACGGGATAGGCGTCCTGCCGGGGGGCGTCGCTGCGAGGTCAGGCGGGCGCCACGGTTCCGCCATGCGTGCGCTTCACCCTCGGGACATTGCGGCGGACCGGCCGGCGCTATAGTTTCCGCCGCGCCGGGTCGCGGTGCCCCAATGCGGAGTCTCCAGAGTGGTCGACGTTTTCGAAGAGGTCGAGGGGCAGATTCGCTCCGACCGCTATCGCGCCCTGGCGCTGAAGGCGCTGCCGGTATTCATCGGCCTCGTCGTTCTGGTGCTGGCGGGTGTCGGGGGATGGCAGGGCTACAAGGCCTGGACCCAGAGCCAGTCGAGCAAGGCCTCAGAAACCTACGCCAAGGGGCTCGAAGCCCTTCAGGCGGGCCGGCCCGCCGATGCGAAGGCCGCCTGGGAGACCGTCTCGAAGAGCGCAAGCCCGGTCTACAAGTCGCTGGCGCTTCAGCATCTTGGCGCGCTCCGCCTTGGCGAGCGTGACGTGACTGGCGCCGTCGCCCTCTTTGACCAGGCGGCGAAGGTGGCGCCGGATCCTCTGATCGGCGATGCAGCCCGCCTGAAGTCCGTCTACGCCCTCCTGGACACAACGCCCCGGGCCCAGATCGACGTCCGGCTCGAGCCGCTCCTGAAGACAGGACGTCCCTTCCGGATGCAGGCCCGCGAGGCCGCCGCCTTCTCAAAGCTCCTGGCTGGAGACGCTGCGGGTGCGCGTTCAGACTTCGTGGTCGTCTCCCTGGCGCCTGACGCCGCCGAAGGCGCCCGCAGCCGGGCCACTGCAGCTATCGCCCTGATCGACAGCGGCTCTGCGAAGGCCACTGCAGATCTCGTCAAGGCCGCTGCGGCCCTGCCGCCGCCCCGTCCCCTCCCGCCGGGGGTTCCAGGGCTTCCCATGCAGGCGCCCGCCCAATGATCCGCTCCCGCTCCGTGATCCTCGCCGTTCTGGCAACGGCGCTGCTGCTTTCTGGCTGCGCCCAGACTCAGAACCTGCTGAACTTCGGGGACAGGGGACCAACGGAAACCGCCCAGGCGGAAAACCGGATTCCGCTTGTCGGCTTTGACCAGGAGGTGACTCCGGAGGCAGGGCTCAGCGGCTCGAGCTTCTATCTCCCGGATCCGATGACCCTGGACCAGTGGGCCCTTCCGGGGGGTACGCCCGAGCAGGCTCCGATGCATACCGATGCTGGCAAGGACTTGGCCGTCGCCTGGAAGAAGGGCTTCGGGTCTAGCCGGGGTCGCAATGCCCATGTCATGGCGCCGCCCGTGGCCGTCAATGGCAAGATCTACGTGATGGACGGGCATGCCGCCGTCAGCGCCCTGGATGCGCGCACAGGTGCCCAGGTCTGGAAGGTCGATCTGCGCGGCAAGTCTCGCCGGGACACTGTCGCCTTTGGCGGTGGGCTTGCAATCGCCGAGGGCAAGGTGGTGGTGACCTCCGGCTATCGCTTCGTCACCCAGTTGAACGCCGACACCGGCGAGGTTCTCTGGCGGACCGCGGTCGAGCAGCCGATTCACTCCGCTCCGACCATCTCTGGCGGCCGGATCTTCACCGTCGCCATCGATAACACCCTGCTGACCTTCGACTTCGCGACCGGCAAGGAGGGGTGGACCTACCAGGCCCTCTCGGAATCTGCACGCATCCTTGCCGCCTCAAGCCCGGCGGTCTCTGGCGATACCGTGGTCGCCGCCTTCGGATCGGGTGAATTGATCGCCCTGCGCGCCGCCAATGGGAATGACCTGTGGAGCGACTCCCTTTCGCGGGCGAGCCGGACCAACGCACTCTCTGAGATCCGGGACATCGCAGGACGGCCAGTCATCTACCAGGGCGACGTGGTGGCGGTCAGCCATTCCGGCGTTCTGTCCTCGACGGATCTGAGAACCGGTCAGACCCGTTGGTCTCTGCCGATCACCGGGATCACCACGCCCTGGGTTGCGGGCGACGTCGTCTATGTGGTGGACATGGCGGGCAAGCTCTACTGTCTCGCCCGGGAAACGGGTCTGGCCTACTGGGTTACCGACCTGGGTTTGGGGCGCGAGAAGGCTGGCTTTTTCGGGAACCTTGGTCGTCAGGCCTCCAAGACCAATAAGGCCGGTACACGCCCGATCTGGTCCTCGCCAATCCTCGCCTCCGGCCGGATCGTCCTGGCGTCCAACACCGGTGAACTCGTCGCTGTCAACGCCCGCTCGGGCGAGGTGGAAAAGTCGGTCAAGCTGGGCGAACCGGTGACCGTCGGCCCGATCGCCCTGGGCGAAAACCTCTACTTCGTGACCGATGAGGCCCGGCTCATTGCGGTCCGTTAGGCGCCGCCCGTGACCCTCAGACTCGCCATCGTCGGCCGGCCCAACGTCGGAAAATCGACCCTGTTCAACCGCCTGGCGGGCAAGCGCCTGGCGATCGTGGACGACCGCCCGGGCGTGACCCGCGACCGTCGCTTCGGGACCGGGCGGATTGGCGACCTTGACCTCGAACTGATCGACACCGCCGGCTTCGAAGACGTCACTGACGAAAGCCTTGAGGCCCGGATGCGCGCCCAGACCGAGGCGGCCATCCGGGAATGCGACGTGGCCTTGTTCGTCATCGACTCGCGTGTAGGCGTGACCCAGCTCGACGAGATCTTCGCCGATGTTCTGCGCCGGCATGACCGGCCCGTCATCGTGATCGCCAACAAGGCTGAGGGGCGGCAGGGCGACGAGGGGACCAATGAGGCCTTCCGGCTGGGCCTTGGGGAACCGATTCCCCTGTCGGCCGAGCATGGCGAGGGTCTTGCCGATCTTTATGCCGCGCTCATGGCCTTTGTGGACGATCCCGAAGAGCCGGAAGACGCCGATGAGGCGGACTTTGAGGCCCTAGTGGCCGCCGAACGTGAGGCCGCCGAACTTGAGGTTGGGGACGAAGAGGATCCCGAGGCGGAGCCAGACGACGACCGCCCCCTCCGCATCGCCATCGTCGGGCGTCCCAATGCGGGCAAGTCCACCCTGGTGAACCGGCTGATCGGCGAGGATCGGCTATTGACCGGGCCGGAAGCGGGGATCACCCGAGATGCGATCCCGGTCGACTGGTCCTTGGGCGGGCGCGCGATCCGGCTGGTCGACACCGCGGGGCTGCGCCGAAAGGCCCGGGTCCAGGAGGGACTTGAAAAGCTGTCCACCGCGGACACCATCCGGGCCATCACCTTCGCCGAGGTAGTCATCCTGGTCGTCGACGCCACCCACCCCTTCGAGATCCAGGACCTGCAGATCGCTGACCTGGTCGAGCGGGAAGGTCGTGCCCTGGTCTTCGTGCTGGCCAAGTGGGACCTCATCGATGAGCCCCAGAGCCGTCTGGCCGAGATCCGGGAGACCCTCGACCGGCAGTTACCCCAGGTCCGGGGTGCGCCACTCGTAGCCCTGTCCGCAGAGACCGGCCGGAACGTCGATCGCCTCATGCCCGCCGTGTTCAAGGTCCACGAGAACTGGTCCACCCGGGTCAAGACCCGCGACCTGAACGACTGGCTGGCGATGGCGATCCAGAGGCACCCGCCTCCCGCGGTGAACGGACGGCGAATCCGGCCCAAGTACATGGCCCAGACCAAGGCGCGTCCACCGACCTTCGTTCTGTTCGCCACCCGGGCCGAGCAGCTCCCCGACCACTATCGGCGCTATCTGGTCCACGCCCTCCGGGAGAGCTTCGACCTGCCCGGGGTGCCAATCCGCGTGAGCGTGAGATCCAGCCGCAATCCCTTCGTCGAGGGTCCGTCGCCCAAGGCGTCCGGCCCTTCTGGAGGCGTGCGTGCCCGGGCTGGACCCCGGAAGGCATCCGGAGCGGCCCGGTCCAAGGCCGCAGACAAGACCGTAAAGACGACCAAGACCGCCAAGACTGCCAAGGCCGCCAAAACCACCAGGGTCACCAAGTCCTCTGGCCCATCCCGGCCGGCAGCCGGATCCAAGACAACTTCGCGACCCGGCGCGGGCCCAGGGAAGATGAAGGGGCGTCCTGCCTCCGGGCGTGCGGTCAGGTCGAAGGGGTCAGCGCCGCGCGGTCGGCCTTCCAGGCCCGGAAAGTCCTGACAGACGTCGGCAGGCCTGGGTCCGAGAGCGCCAGTTCGATCATCATCGGACCGATTTCCGAGGGATCCGGCAGGTCAGCAGGATCCTCGCCGGGATAGGCCTCGGCCCGCATTCGAGTGCGCATGGCTCCTGGATCGATGATCACCGCGCGGACGTGTGTGTGTTCCACTTCATCCGCCCAGGCTCTGACGATCGCCTCCATGGCGGCCTTGGAGGCACCGTAGGGCCCCCAGAAGGCCCGTGGGGAAGCGGCCCGGCTGGAGGTGACGAACAGGGCCCGACCGGCGTCCGAGGCCTTCAGCAGGGGATCCATCGACCGGATCAGACGCCAGGAGGC
>CAIWHQ010000097.1 GCA_903912465.1 uncultured Alphaproteobacteria bacterium
CCCGGGCCGTAGCGGCGGATCACCGCCCCGTCCCGGCCGATCAGGAACTTGGTGAAGTTCCACTTCACGGCCCGGGTCCCGAGAAGGCCCCGGCTGGCGTCGGTCATCCAGGTGTAGAGCGGGTCGGCGCCGGGGCCATTCACCTCGATCCGCGCCAGGACCGGAAAGGTCACGTCGTAGGTCAGGGAACAGAAGCTTGCGATCTCGGCCGCATCGCCCGGTTCCTGGTTGGCGAACTGGTTGCAGGGGAAGCCGAGGACCACCAGCCCCTTGTCTTGATAACGCCGCCAGAGCGCCTCCAGGCCCTCATACTGGGGTGTGAAGCCGCACTTGGATGCCGTGTTCACGGCCAGGATCACCCGCCCCGCCCACTGGGAGAGCGGAACCGCGGACCCATCCGCCGCCCGCACCGTGAAATCTGTCGCCTGGGATAGGGGTGCCATGATCAGGCGTTGTCCTCGACGGGGGCGTCGGGCCCATTCTTCTTGATCGAGTCGATCGCGTTCTGGGCGCTGGCCTTGGAGGTGTAGCCCTCGGTAGAGAACATGATCTCGCTGTTGAAACTGAACCGGACGCGGAACTCGCCCGCCTTGTCCTTGTAGATTTCGAACTTGTGAGCCATCGGCTGTCTCCGGGACTTGAGGTTGTCTGCCCGACCTTTTTTCCCGCCGATCCTGCAAGGTCAAGATCATCGCCGTCAGATCGCCCCCTGGAGCCGCCCGCCATGCCCGAACCCACCTCCCCCATCGGCCAGCTCCTCGCCATCATGGCGCAACTCCGGGACCGGGAAGCTGGCTGCGCCTGGGACCTGGAGCAGACCTTCGAGACCATAGCGCCCTACACCGTGGAAGAGGCCTACGAGGTCGCTGACGCCATACAGCGCGGGAACCTTGAAGACCTGAGGGATGAACTCGGGGACCTCCTCTTCCAGGTCGTCTTCCATTCCCGGATGGCCGAGGAGGCCGGCGCCTTCGCCTTCGACGACGTCGCCCGGGCGATCATCGACAAGATGATCCGCCGCCACCCGCACATCTTCGGGGAAGCGGGCCAGAGGACCAGCGGCGAGCAGGTGCAGGCCTGGGAAGAGGTCAAGGCGGCGGAGCGCGCCGCACGCGCGCCGAAGGCGGGCCTGCTCGACGACATTCCCGCCGCCCTCCCCGGCCTCACCCGGGCGGTCAAGCTCTCCAAGCGCGCCGCCGGCGTGGGATTCGTCTGGCCGAATACCGGGGCGGTGCTCGACAAGCTGGAGGAAGAGTTGAGCGAACTGCGGGCCGAGGTGGCGTCCGGTGACCGGCGCGCCCTGAAGGAGGAATTCGGCGACGTACTCTTCGTCATGGCCAATCTCGCCCGGGACCTCGACATCGATCCCGAGGACGCCCTGAGGGAGGCCAATGCCAAGTTCCTCCGCCGTTTCCGTCACATCGAGGCCCGCCTTGCCGAGGACGGCCGGACGGCCCACGACTCCGACCTTCAGGAAATGGACGCCCTCTGGAACGAAGCCCGGGCCCAGGACAAGTCCCGCCGCCCGTGACCCCCTCACCCGGCTTCGCCGGGAGCTCCCCCTTGGGGGAGCAATTGGCGCTCTAGTTCCTCCCCCAAGGGGGAGGTGGACCGGGGCAGCAGCCCCGGGCCGGAGGGGGTCAATGGCATCTCAGCTGACCCCCTCACCCGGCTTCGCCGGGAGCTCCCCCTGATGGGGAGCAATTGCGCTTCTAATTCCTCCCCCAAGGGGGAGGTGGCGCGCGCAGCGCGACGGAGGGGGTCAAGGCCGCTTCAGCTGACCACTCACCCGGCTTCGTCCGAAGACCCACCGTCTAGGCTGGGACAGCGGCACCCGGGAAAAGGGTTTCCAGCTGGCCCTGGGCCTGGTCTGACAGACTCACCTCAAGGTTCACGACACCGTCGTCCTGGTCCTGACGCGCAATCACGCGGCCATGGCGATAGAGCCAGGCGACGAGATCCCCCTGCCCGGCTTCCGCCCGGACTGCCATGGGTGGTGCCTCGTCGATCAGGCCAGCGATCCTGCCCAGCAAGGCCTCGCACCCCTCCCCCGACAGGGAGGAGACGAGCACCGCGGGTGGACGGGCGCGCAGGACGTCGGCGGCGAGTTCCTCCCGGGCCTCCGGATCCAGGCGGTCGGCCTTGTTCCAGACCTCGATCACCCGGCGGGCATCCATTTCGACGCCCAGGCGCCCCAG
>CAIWHQ010000098.1 GCA_903912465.1 uncultured Alphaproteobacteria bacterium
ACGATGTGGTGCTGCTCAAGGTCACCCAGACCGGCCATGAGCCCGGCATCGCCTGTCACACCGGCCGCCATAGCTGCTTTTTCCAGGTCCTGAAGGACGGGCAGTGGCAGGCGGTGGACCCGGTCCTCAAAGACCCGGAAAGCATCTACAAATGAGCCCATCTTCCAACGATTCGCTGGCCCGCCTGGCCGCCGTCATCGAGAGCCGTAAGCCGGCCGCCGGCGGCGACCCCGAGAAAAGCTACGTCGCCCGCCTGCTGCACAAGGGGCCCGACGCTTTCCTCAAGAAGGTCGGCGAAGAGGCGACCGAGGTGGTCATGGCAGCCAAGGACCTGGCCCACGGTCCGGTCGATGCCGCAGCCGGCCGGGCCGCCCTGGTCGGCGAAGTGGCCGACCTCTGGTTCCACACCATGATCGCGCTGGCCCATTTCGGGCTGTCGCCGGCTGATGTCGTGGCGGAGCTTGAGCGCCGCGAGGGGCTGTCCGGTCTGGAGGAAAAGGCCCTGCGCAAGGCCCAGGCCCGCGAGGCCGGGCAGAGTTGACTCGGGCTGAGACCAAGCCCCCTGAAAAAACCACCCTTTGCACCTTTGGTCCCACCGCCTGGGTGGGTAGCCCCGGAGCCCCCGCATGACCCACGACCCGAACTGCCTCTTTTGCAAGATCGTCGCCGGTACGATTCCCTCGCGCAAGGTTTACGAGGACGAAGAGATTTTCGCCTTCCACGACATTCACCCTTGGGCCCCGGTGCACTTCCTCATCATTCCCAAGGCCCACATCCCCTCCATGGCCCAACTGGGGCCTGAGCATGTCAACCTCATGGGTCGGCTGATGACCCTGGCCCCGCGACTGGCCCTGGAGCAGGGCTGCAACCCCTACCCTGAGGGGGGCTTTCGCATGGTGGCCAACACTGGCGGCGAGGGCGGCCAGGAGGTCCACCACCTGCATGTCCATGTGATGGGCGGTCCTCGGCCCTGGCTCAGGGGTTGAGGACCCGACATGGGCGATAGGATTGGCAAGGGCGCTGCAATCCCCGTCCGCAAAACTGGCCCGGGCGGGCAGGACTAGAATCAGGGCAAGTTCTTTCAGGAGTTTTCCATGGGTTCCTTTTCCATTTGGCACTGGCTAATCGTGCTGGCGATCGTGGTGCTCGTGTTCGGCACCAAGAAGCTGAAGAACATCGGCTCTGACCTCGGCGGTGCAGTCAAAGGCTTCAAGGACGGCGTGCGTGATGGCACCACCCCCGCGGAGCAGGCCCAGCCGGCTGCCCCTGCCGCCCCCGCCCAGCAGGTTGCCGCGTCCGCCCCGGTCGACGCCAAGAACGATGGCAAGACCATCGACGTCGAGGCCAAGAGCAAGTCCTGACCTGGCCACCCGGATTCGGCCCGCCTGACTGGCTGGCCGCCCCTGACGTGCAACCCCGGGCCTCTTCCCCCTCCCCTCGTGATAGACATCGGCATCTCCAAGATAGCGCTCATCGGCGCGGTGGCTCTGATCGTCATCGGGCCGGAGAAGCTGCCACGCCTCGCCCGCACGATCGGTGCGCTCTTGGGCAAGGCCCAGCGCTATGTTGCCGACGTGAAGGCGGAGGTCAATCGGTCGATTGACCTCGACGAGCTGCGCAAGATGAAGGACACGGTCGAGACGGCCGCCCGGGACGTGGAGACTGCGGTGCAGGAGACCACCTCCGGCATCGAGCGTGACCTCGGATCCATCGTCGACGAGTCCGCCTCCGCCTCTGCCTCCGAGCCCCTGGCCACGCCAG
>CAIWHQ010000099.1 GCA_903912465.1 uncultured Alphaproteobacteria bacterium
CGGCGCGCAGGCGGCTGTCTACGACGGTTCCTGGGCGGAATGGGGCGGGGCCTCGGGCGGCGACGTCGTCACGGGGGATGCATGAAGCCGGCGAGCCGCCTCGTTCATCCATCCAAACCGGGGGCCCAACCTACCGCGACGGTGAATCCGCTTATTCAGAAGGGTTCGACCGTCCTGCTGCCCGACGCCAGGGCCCTCTACGATGATGATGCCTTTGTCACTTATGGGCGTAGTGGCCTGGCCTCGCACGAGGCCCTGAAGAGCGCCCTCTGCGACCTCGAACACGCTGAGGCCGTCGAGCTCTATCCCAGCGGTGTCGCCGCCGTCGCCGGTGCCCTGCTCGCTGTGCTCAAGGCTGGCGACGAACTCCTGATGACCGATACGGCCTACAAGCCGACCCGCCGGTTCTGCGACCGCACCCTTGCCCGGTTCGGCGTCTCGACCCGGTACTATGACCCTACCCTTCCGCCCGATGAGGTCGAGGCGCTGATAGGGCCAAGGACCCGGCTGATCTTCCTGGAAAGCCCCGGCTCGCTCAGCTTCGAAATGCAGGATGTGCCGGCCCTTGCCGCCCTCGCCCGGCGCAGGGGAATCCTGAGCCTGATCGATAACACCTGGGGTGCGGGCCATGTTCTGAAGCCGCTGGACCTCGGCGTCGATATCTCGATCCAGGCCCTCACCAAATACGTCGGCGGTCATTCCGATAGCTTCATGGGCTCAGCGGCGGCGAGAGATCCGCAGATTGCCACCCGACTGAAAGCCGGGGTCACAGATCTTGGCTGGTCGGTTGCGGCCGAAGACGCCTACGCCATGCTCAGGGGCCTGCGCACGCTCGACGTTCGCCTGCGCCGACATGAAGCGACAGGGCTGGCACTCGCAAGCTGGCTGGCGGCCCGGCCCGAAGTGCTGCAGGTCCTGCATCCCGCCCTGCCCGGCGCACCGGGCCACGACCTCTGGCAGCGGGACTATTCCGGTGCCTGTGGTCTCTTCGCCCTGGTCCTGCAACCCGCGCAGGCAGGCTCAACCGCCGCCTTCCTCGATGCCCTCGAGATCTTCGGGCTGGGCTTTTCCTGGGGGGGCTTCGAGAGCCTCGCCATTGATTGTGACCCCCAGCTCGAGGTCCGCCAGTTCCGGCGGGACTATGGCGGTGCCCTTGTCCGGCTTCATGCCGGGCTCGAGGACGCCGAGGACCTTATCGCGGACCTGGAGGCCGGCCTCGAGGCCTGGCGTCGCCGGGCACCCTAGGCTCCCGGTCGGGACAGCCGGCTCATCAGCAGGGCTGCGCGACGGGTCTGGCGGCGCATGGCTGGGATATCCATCGTCTCCCCCGGGGCGTGGGCACCCTCGCCTCCCGCGCCGAGGCCGACGAGGCCATCGACGATGCCCGAGACGAAGGCGATGTCCCCGGCGCCTCGCTTCAGCGGATCGAGCTCCGCCATTTCCGGGTAACCGAGAGCCCGGTTCACGCCATTCAGTCGGGCAAGCAGCTGCCGCGAACCCTCCGTCGGCGGCATGGCGGGATAGCCCTCGGTAAATTCCAGACTGGCCCGGGCGCCTGGCAGGCTCGCCTGGACGATACCCGCCATCTTTGCCTTGAGCCTTTCGGTCTGGGCGTTCGACAGGGTCCGGAGGTCTCCGATCGCCAGGGCCTCGGCGGCGATGATGTTGGACTTGCCTGTCGCCTTGCCACCCGTCGCGACGGCGTTGAGGTCGGCATTTGCGCCACCAAGCACAAGACCGACGTTGTAGGTGGCATTCGGCTCCCGCAGGTCCTCGCGGAAGGTGTCCAGGATCCTTGAGAGTTCGAAGATGGCGCCATATCCGGCGGCATCCGAGAAGATCCCCGAGGAGTGACCTGGCTTGGCCTTGACCCTCAGGGTCCAGGTGTTTGATGACCGGCGGGCGATGGACCCCATGTCGGCCCCGTTCTCGGTTGCGAGGCCTTCGAAGTCCAGAGCCAGATCGGACCGTCGGGCGGCGTCGATGAGGTCCCGGCGCGCAATCTCTGTCGGTTTTCCCATCCGCTCTTCGTCACCGGTCAGCACGACCGTGATGTCAGCGTCCTTCAGCGTCCCGGCGGCCTTCATGGCCTGAAGGGCACCGAGCATGATGACGATCCCGCCCTTCATGTCGTTGACGCCGGGCCCGGTCACGGTATCCCCAGAGCGGACATACCCTTTGAAGGGGCTATCGGGTTCGAACACCGTGTCGAGGTGTCCAATCAACAGCATACGCTTGCCCTTACCCGAACCGGTGTGGGTTGCGATCAGGTGTCCCGCCCGGCCCGCTTCCGCCATCGGGCTCCAGCGCACCTCGAAGCCGAGGGCCCGGAACTCGGGCTCAAGCCGCTGACCGACGGCCCGCACGCCTGCGAGGTTCATGGTGCCCGAGTTGATCGCTACCAACTGCTCCAACAGGGCCAGTTGGGTGTCCTGGGAGGCATCGACGGCGGCGACCATCCGCCGCTCGGCTGCGGACAGCCCGGCGGCGGATGCGGGCCCGGTGAAAGCGAGGGCGCAGGCGGCCAGGCAGGCGGCGCGTTTCAGCATGACGGGCTCCGTTGGGAAGACAGACGACAGCTTGGCCCGGCGTCCCGGTCCTGCGCAACCCCGGGCTTGATTGGCGCGACGTCATCCGCGCATTGTGCCTCCTTCAATTCCGGGAGAGCGACATGGGACCCTACAAGCTTCTGATCGACGGCCAGCTCATGGATGGCGACGCCGTCATGCCGGTGATCAATCCGGCCACCGAAGAGGTGCTGGTGGAATGTCCCCGCGCTTCGAAGGCCCAGCTCGACCAGGCCGTGGCCGCGGCCAAACGGGCATTTCCCGCCTGGGCCGCCACCCCCATGGACGTGCGTCGAAAGGCTCTCCTGGCCATGGCCGACGCCATCCAGGGCGATCTGGAGACCCTGTCCCGCACCCTCGTCCAGGAACAGGGAAAGCCCCTTCAGGACGCCATGGGCGAGATCTTCGGTGCCGCCGCCTTCTTCCGCTATTTTGCCAGCCTCGACCTGCCCGAGAAGGTGATCGAGGATTCCGATGCGCGGAAGGTGATCTCCCGCCGCCGGCCCCTGGGCGTGGTGGGTGCCATCGTGCCCTGGAACTTCCCGATCATTCTGATGGCGTTCAAGGTCCCCGCGGCCCTGCTGGCCGGCAACACCGTCATCCTCAAGCCGGCGGCCACCACGCCGCTCACCACCCTTCGGATCGGCGAGCTGGTGAAGGACCTCCTGCCGCCCGGCGTCCTGAACGTGATTTCGGATGCCAATGATCTTGGCGGCGCCATCACGGCGCATCCGGACGTCCGCAAGGTCTCCTTCACGGGCTCCACGGAGACCGGCAAGAAGGTCATGGCGGGCGCCGCCGAGGCCCTGAAGCGGGTCACCCTCGAACTTGGCGGCAATGATGCAGCCATCGTCCTCGACGGCGTGGACCCCAAGGAAGCGGCGCCCAAGATCTTCGGAGCCGCCTTCCAGAACTCCGGACAGGTCTGCATCGCCGTGAAGCGGGCCTATGTCCACGAGAGCATCTACGACGCCATGTGCGACGAACTGGCCAAGCTGGCGGATGCGGCGGTCATGGGCGATGGCCTCCAGCAGGGCGTCACAATCGGCCCGCTCCAGAACAAGAGCCAGTTCGAGAAGGTCCTAGGCCTGATCGAGGACGCCAAGACCAAGGGCAAGGTCATCGCCGGCGGTGGTCGTGCCGAGGGCAAGGGCTACTTCATCCGCCCAACCATCGTCAGGGACATCGAGGACGGCACGCGTCTGGTGGACGAGGAGCAGTTCGGACCCGTCCTGCCGGTCATCAAGATCAAGGACGGCGAGGACGCCGTGCGCCGGGCCAATGCCTCCGACTACGGCCTGGGCGGTTCCATCTGGTCCAAGGACCTCGACAGGGCCCTCGATCTGGCCGGGCGCATGGACACGGGCACCGTGTGGATTAACAAGCACGCCGAGCTGGCGCCCAACATCCCGTTCGGCGGCGCGAAGTTCTCGGGCGTAGGCAATGAACTGGGCGAGGAGGGCCTCGCCGAGTTCACCCAGCAGCACGTCATCAACATGGCCAAGGCCTGATCCGCCGCCAAGGGCGGACAGGCGGGGAGTAAGGCATCATGAAGCGCATTTCAGCCGTCGCCGGGCTCCTGGCCCTGGCGGCCTGCTCGGGGCCCCAGGGCGCTTCGAACCCCGCCGCTGCACCGAAGTTCGATACCAGCCTGCCCATGAACGAGTTCATGCTGCATGTGGTCGACCCCGCTTCCCAGGCCTACTGGCGGGGCTCCGGGATCGAGCTCACCAAGGCCGGTGAAAGGGATCTGTCCCCGAAGGATGAAGCGGGATGGGAGGCCTTGGTCACGGCGGCCGCGACCGTGGCGGAGGCCGGCAACGCCCTGCAGCTTCCTGGCCGCGCCCGCGCGCCCGAGGCGGACTGGAACCGGATGGCCCAGGACATGACCGCCAGGGCTCTGGAAGCTCGGACGGCTGCCGACGCCCGTGACAAGCAGGCCGTCTTTGACACCGGCGGGCGGCTCTACGAGACCTGCATCGCCTGCCACGCAAAGTTCGTGATCGAGCCTCCGATGACCCCCAAGCCGTTGCCTGATTTCCCACCGGACGTGCCCGCGCCGAAGTAACCGCTGGAAAACGGCAGGGTCGACCGGCTAGCGGGACTCCGAGCTGGCCATGACCGTCATTCCCTTGCCGTGGTTGTCAGGCCGGACTGGCGCCTGTGTGACCAGGACCGTCGCGCCCGGAGCGATGACCTCGGCCAATGCGGTGCGAAAACCAAGAGGCATGCGAAGCTGGTTCAGGACGCTGGTATCCAGGGGGCGACCATCATCCCCGGCGTGTCCCGGGACCCCGACAAGCACCCAGCGCGGACGTCCGTCGGCCTGGGGCGCGTAGGTCAGCACGTGTGTTTCGAAGTCATCGGTTGGGACCTCGACTCGTGAGCGCCCGATCTCGACGCCATTTCTGAGGACGAGGATCCGCTGGTCGCTTCGGGAGACGACGACTGTCACGGGCCCCTGAGGGGAAAGCTCCGGGGTCCAGCGAAAGGGTTCAGTCTCCGCCAATGGGACATGGGGTGAGGTCGCTCCGGCTTCACCCTGGGCGGCAATCACGCCCGCAGCCGGAGCCAGCATGGCCCCACCTGCCCGGCCGGCGACGACAACTGTGGCCCCCATGGGGGTCTCACCAAACAGTAGCCGTGCGAACTCGTAGGGAAGGTGAACACAGCCGTGGCTCTCCGGGTAGCCCGGCAGGCCGCCCGCGTGCAGCGCCACGCCATCCCAGGTCAGCCGCTGCTGGTACGGCATAGGTGCGTTGTTGTACTTGTTGGAGTGGTGCTTGGCGTCCTTCTGGAGGATGGTGAAGACGCCGGTCGGGGTCTCATGTCCCGGCTTTCCACTCGAAACCGTGGAGACGCCGATGCGGACCCCGTTCCTGTAGACGGTGGCGACCTGTCGCGAGAGGTCGACATAGACGGTGATCGGCCCCTTTGGCGCGATCTGCGGTGCCCAAACCCACTGGCCCGGCTTGAGCTGGTCAGCCTGTCGCGCCAATTCGACCGCCGAAGAGGCCCGGGCACCCTGGGCCACAGCGCCGCCGGTATCGAGAAGAAGAAGCAGGGCAGCTCCCGTCGCAAAAGCGATGCTGTTGATACGCAAGGCCACCTCCTGAAGACACACTGCGGCTCATTCAGCAGAAGGCGACGGCGAACGCCAGCCCCTTCGGCTAGAGGTCGGCCGCAGGCGTACCTGCAGATAGCCCACGTCCAGGACTGGCGCGCCCGGCAGGACTCGAACCTGCAACCGTCCGCTTAGAAGGCGGATGCTCTATCCGGTTGAGCTACGGGCGCTCAGGAAACGGACGCCAGCTCAGTGCGTCCAGGGCTGCTTGCGATCGGCGGAGAAGTTGTCCGCGTAGGCCTTGAGGATCCGGCGCGGAGCCTTGGGCTCGGTGACCTGGAAGGCCAGCCCGTGTTTCTGGGCATAGGCCACGGCCTCATCCCGGCTCTCAAAGGACAGGCGGACCTGGGCGGAGGTGTCGTCGGTCAAGGTCCAGCCCATGAGGGGATCTGATACCCGCGCGGACGCCGGCGCGAACTCGAGGACCCAATCCTGGGTCCGGGCCTTGCCCGACTGCATGGCGGTCTTCGCGGGTCTGAAAATGCGCGCGATCATCCTTGCCCTCTTCCTTCGTTCCTGGACACCGGGCCCCCTGGACCCGCGTCCGCGGCCGGCGCTGGTCGGGGCGGCGTGATTCGAACACGCGACCCTCTGCTCCCAAAGCAGATGCGCTACCAGGCTGCGCTACGCCCCGAAGAGAGCCGGCCGCGGTCCGCGATAGCCGTCTTCGCGCGAAACCGCAATCATCCGGAGGCCTTGCGCATCAGCTTGAACACGCCGCTTGCCCGGACCACATCGGTCCCGACGGCATGGGCGCGCCCCTCGACGAAGGCCACGTCCCGGGTCAGGCGGGTTACCCGGCTCTCCCCGAAGACCCAATGTCCCACCCTGGCCATGTGCAGGAAATCGATGCTGAGGTGGATGGTCACGCTAGACCGACGGGAGGCCCGCCAGACAGCGGCGGCGAGAAGGCCATCCATGAAGGAGGTCAGCATGCCGCCGTGTACCAGGCCAAGGCCGTTGGCGTGCCTGGGCAGGGCCAGGAAGGCGTGTTCGGTCGCCTCGCCCGGGATCTCCCGATGGAAGTAGGGGCCGTTATGCGTCGAATAGGCTCCGCGACTGGAAGACAGGATGAAGCCTTCGGGAGGAAGGATGGCGGTGTCGTCAGGTACCGCTGTCATGGCCGGCTCCGGAAGATGGGAAAGTCGACCCGGTCGCCGGGTCGCAGGCCGATCTCTGCAGCCCGTCCCCCGGCAAGTTCCAGGACCCCAAGGGTCGCACCGCCCGCCGGCAAGGGGGTCTCATCCAGCGGGCGCGCATTCCGGGCGATGGACCGAACGACGCCGTCCTTGCGGATGTAGATGATGTCCAGGGGGATCAGGGTGTTGCGCATCCAGAAGGCCGCGTCGGCCTGCTCCCGACCGAAGTCGAACAGCATGCCCCGGTCCGGAGCGAGGGTGGTCCGGCACATCAGCCCAAACTCGCGCTCCCGCTCGGAGTCGGCGACCTCGACCAGGAACCGGAAGTCCCCGCGGGAGGTACGAACCGTCAGCGGGCGGAGGGGCGTCAACTCCGGCTGTCCGCGACAGGCGGAGGGAGCGGACCTGGGCGGTAGCGCTGAGGCCGGGATGGCCGATCCCGAGAGGATGGCGACGATCCCGGGAACGAGCCCCAGGACAAGCGGGCGTGGAGACTTGCGGTTCAGCATGCCCTGCCCTTAACGCCGGGCTGTGCCGGGCGCCAGTCAGATCAGCTGGACCTCGGCCACCACGAGGCCCTTGGGGCCATTGCCGAAGCGGACCATCAGGTCCTCACCGGGCAGCAGGTCCTCGACGCCGGCTCGGCGCAGGGTCTCGATGTGGACGAAGATATCCCCGGGCTCCCGGTCCCGGACCACGAAGCCATAACCCTTGGTGCGGTTGAACCACTTCACCTTCGCAGGCTCGAAGGGGCCTTCCGCAACCGGCATCCGTTCGGCACCGCCGGCACGAGACTGGAAGCCGTCCCGTCGGCCGTGGTCATAGCCATTGTGGCCATAGTCATCTCGGTCCCGGCGCGAACCATATTCCCTGCGTTCCGAAGCCCGCTCCTGCAGAGGCTGGGCTGTACTCTCGTCGAAGTCGTGGATTTCCGAGACCTGCCATCCCTTTGGGCGGCGTACGACCGAGCAGGACAGGGATGCACCC
>CAIWHQ010000100.1 GCA_903912465.1 uncultured Alphaproteobacteria bacterium
CACCCGGTCCCAGCTGCGCCCGCGGGATACGCAGTCCACCTGGCGTCCGGCGGTGATCCGCCTCAGGGCGTCCCGGGCCTCGCGCCCGCCGGGCGCCTTGAGCTCCGGGGCGTAGAAGTCGGCCAGGCGCACCTCCACCCAGTCGGCGCCCCGGCGGGGGCCCAGGGAAAGGCACAGGGAATCCCCGTCGCCCACATGCACAACGGGGCCGGAGAAGCGCTCGCCCCGGGCCAGGCCGGCGGGCAGGGAGCCCTTCTGGGGCACAGCGCGGCAGGGATCGGCCAGGGCGGGGGCGGGGCTGGCGAGAATGCCTCCGGCAAGGAGGAGGGCCGCCAGGCGCCGGTTCACCTCAGCGCCCCAGGCCCGGAAGGTCGAAGGCCGCCAGGGCCCGGCGGGTGAGGTCGACATCGCCGGACAGGCGGGCTGCACCCGAGGCCTCCAGTTCGGACAGCCGGACCTGGCCGCACAGGGCCCTGACGAAGTCGGCCCAGGTCACGGCAACCGATGCCCCTGCGCCCGACCCATCCGTGGCGACGCTGACGCCGTTGCGCACGTGCAGGCCGGCGGGCTCGGCGTCCGGGAAGTCGAAACGGACATGGTGGTCGATCCCCTCGGCCCGGTCGGGGTCGATCATGACCCTCAGGACGTGCAGGGCCTCCCGCGGGGGCCGCCCCGCCAGCTGGGCCGGGCGCAGCCGGTGCTCGGCCACCCGCGACAGGTCCAGGGCACCCTCCAGCTCCAGGGCCCGGGTCAGGCACCAGTTGCGGATATTGGCCGCCGAGGTCCCCTGGGCGAGGGCGCGCAGGACGCCCGCCAGCAGGGCCCGGTCACCGGCCTCCGCTTCGGGCCGCCCGACCAGCCAGGACGCCAGCTCCAGGGCCCAGCGCAGGTCGCCCGACGCCTTGGCCGCCGTCGCCTGGGCGCGCACCGCCCCAGCCCCGCCGAAGCCCTCGACCAGGCGCCGTGCCCGCTCGGCCGGGGGCAGGACGAAGAGCTTGCCCGGCTCGCCATCGAACCAGCCGCGCAGGCCGGCGGCGATCTGGCGCACGTGGTGCTCGGCCACGCCATAAAACTCGCTGGTCAGGTAGTCGTCGTCGCAGGCCGCCGGCAGGCGCACCTGGTGGGCCAGGGCGTCGGCGGTCAGGCCCCGGTTCAGGCCGCGGACGGTCTGGTCCCAGAGGAGCTGGATCGAGTCGCGATAGCGCGTCACCCGGGCAGCGATCTCGGCGGCGCCCGAGATCGGCGGGCCGTGGGCGCCCACCATGTGCTCCGCCCCCAGGGAAAGGATGTGGTCGATCCCGGCCAGCAGGACCTGGGGGTCGCGGTATTCCTCGCCGCGGATGGCGAAGATGTTGAACAGGGTCGGCCAGACCAGGTTCTGGACGCAGGTGCCAAGCTCGGGGAACCAGAAGGTGACGCTGTCGTCGGCGTCGGAGGGGGCGTGGTGGATCTCCACCGTCAGCCCCGCCAGGGTCAGCCGCTCGCCGCCCCGGAAGAACTCCGTGGGCGGAACATAGCCGGGGGTGAAGGGCGCGTGCTCGGGATTGCGGAAGTGCAGGCCCAGGCCCTCGTTGACCAGGGCGTCGGGCCCCTCGGGGGGCAGGCGCAGGCCGAACTGGTGGATCAGGCCCCGGGAATAGGCCGGGCCGATCTCGCCCGAGGTCCGGGCCAGGTTCAGGGGGATGCGCTCATGCCCCAATATGGGCAGGTCGGCACGGCCCGCGTCGTCCAGTGCCGCCTTCGTACCGCCGATGTAGTGAAAGTGGCTGTAGAGCACCGCCGCCAGGGGCGCGGACGTGTGGGCCCGCACCTCGGCCAGGGCCGTGCGCATCTCCTCCACGCTCTCGCCCGTGTCGATGGCGATCAGGCCCTGCGGCCCCTCGATGAAGGTCTGGTTGGACAGGCCATTGCCCACCAGGGTCCAAACCCCCGGCCGTACCGCGTGCAGCCGGCGCTCCAGCCGGGCGGAATGGTCGATATGGCGAAGGTGCGCCCTCTGACCGAGGGGGCCCGTGCCAACCTGTGCCGGATCGGCGTCGAAACTGCGCATGAAAATCCCCCCAGGGCGACTAGTCGCCGAGGCGCAGGGTCGCCCGCCTGTCAGAGTGCTTCAAGTCGCAATTCACCGCCTTCGCCGGCGCGGCGGAGTGGCAGGCGTTCAGTCCGCCCGCTTCAAAGCGGCGTTCGCCTACTTCCGCTTCTGCTTCCGCGCCACGTAGCGGAGGTCGCGGGCTTCTTTCTGGCGGGCGCGGAGGTCCAGGTCGCGGGCTTCCTGGGTGATGGCCTCATCTTCCAGGCGCAGGCGCTCGGCCTCGGCGGCGGCGGCGCGCTTGGCGTCGCGCTCGGCGTTGCGGGCGGCGCGGACGGCCTCCAGCTCGGCG
>CAIWHQ010000101.1 GCA_903912465.1 uncultured Alphaproteobacteria bacterium
AACCGCCAACCGCTAACCCCCAACCGCTCGCGAACACCGTTCGCGCCAGGTAGGGACCAGCGTCCCTGCTGGTCCGTGTATCCCCGCATCCTCTGCCTCTCCATCGATTCAGCACTCGACCCAGCACTCCGGCCTCTTCGCCTGTTTCTTCTCCGGCCAACTGATCAATCGATCAACTCGGCCATTCCTTCCCCTTCCCCTGGCCCTCCCCCTGACCCTTTGCCTTAGGCCTCACTCATCGACCCTTCCCTCGACTCTCCCCATCAACTCCGCATCAACCCAACCGCCAACCGCTAACCCCCAACCGCTAAAGCTGCCCCTACTTCTTCCTAAATCTGACCCCCGGGATGCTGAGCAGGTCGTTGACCAACGTACGGTAGCGATCGGAGTCTTCATCCATCTCGGCCAGCAACTGGGCCGTGTCGCCGAGACTTTCCCAATCCGCGGCCTCGATCGTCTCATTCTGGAGCGAGGTCGTTTTCAGCCGCCGGCGCAGGCGCTTGAGGCAGTCCGTCTTGAAGTCATCGTATGCCTCGAGGCCGGCCAGGAGCATCTTCTCCTCGGTCTCGATATCGAAGTAGATCCCGTAGTTGCGCTGGGTGATGAAGTCCACCACCTCGAGCGTGTGAAGCTCGCGGTCCTTGCGTTTCCGGACCTGTTGGAGCAACACCTGCAGCTCCGGGAAGAAATGCACCGGTCCCTCGGCGTCGAACCCATGCTCCCCATGGCGATGCTCCCGCAAGGCCGCGCCGTAGTACTCGACCGCCTTGTGAGGGTCGGGCGCGAGGTTCGCCTGCCAGCGTTGCCAGAAGATGCGCCCGCGGAAGAGGTTGGCCAGGGAGCGTCGCATCCCCGGCAAGCCGGCGTAGAGGTCGACCAGTCGCTCCTGGAGGTCGAGCACCAGCCCCGCGCGGACATAACGCGGGTTCGTCGCGAACCCCGCCGCGTAGCGCACGCAGGTCATCCGGAGATCGGGCTCCTCCTTCAGCAGGGCCGCCGCCCGCAGCAGGAGAAGCACCACCTTCTTGGAAGCCTTCAGCTGGTGGTCCGTCGGGACGCGGGTGGGATGGCCGAAGCACGCGCGCGCCAGCCAGAACGCCGCCCCGCACGCCTCGTGGCCGGCGGCGCCCGGATCGGCCGGCACCTCCTCCTCCGCCGCGAACTTGTGGGCCACGGCCTGCTGGAGGTTGCGCTCGGTCTGGAGGCGGAACTTCCGCAGGCCGGCCGCGTTGGCCGCGGCGAAGAGCTGGAGGCGGTTGCGCAGGAAGCCGGCGCTATGCCGCGAATGTTCGGACGCCTGGGCCACGACCCGGGCGCGTTGCGAGCCGGCGACCTGCGCGGTATAGTGGTCTCCCAGCGATTCCCACAGATGCGTGTCGAGGTCGGTCAGCCGCCGCTCGAGCAGCTTAGCGAGGTCGCCGCGGAGGTCCTTGATGCGCTCCGGCGCGAGCTGCCAGGCGGATTCGCCTTCCAGGATGCGGAACCAACCCTCGATCAATCGCAGGTAGAGGAAGGGTAGGCGTTCCTCCTGGTCGTCGGTGTCCAGCCTCAGC
>CAIWHQ010000102.1 GCA_903912465.1 uncultured Alphaproteobacteria bacterium
AGCTGGCCCTGGGCCTGGTCTGACAGACTCACCTCGAGGTTCACGGCACCGTCGTCCTGGTCCTGACGCGCAATCACCCGGCCATGGCGATAGAGCCAGGCGACGAGATCCCCCTGCCCGGCTTTCGCCCGGACCGCCATGGGTGGCGCCTCGTCGATCAGGCCAGCGATCCGGCCCAACAAGGCCTCGCACCCCTCCCCCGACAGGGAGGAGACGAGCACAGCAGGGGGACGGGCGCGCAGGACGTCGGCGGCGAGTTCCTCCCGGGCCTCCGGATCCAGGCGGTCGGCCTTGTTCCAGACCTCGATCACCCGGCGGGCATCCATTTCGACGCCCAGGCGCCCCAGGACCTCCCGCACGTCGGCCGCTTCGGCGTCGCTGTCAGGGCTGGAGATATCTCGAACGTGCAGGATGACGTCGGCCTCGCTCACCTCCTCGAGGGTCGCCCGGAAGGCTTCCACCAACTCGTGCGGCAGGTCGGAGATGAAGCCCACGGTGTCGGAGAGCACCACCGGACGCCCGCCGGGAAGCGGCAGGGTCCGAAGGGTCGGATCGAGGGTCGCGAAGAGCATGTCCTTCGCCACCACCCCGGCGTCCGTCAGCCGGTTGAACAGGGTCGACTTGCCGGCATTGGTGTAGCCGACGAGGGCGACGGAAGGCGCCGGTGCCCTCTGGCGGGCGGCGCGCTGGAGGTTCCGCGTCCGGCGGACCTCGCCCAGCTCGCGTTTCAGTCTCCCGATCTTGTCGGCGATGAGCCGCCGGTCCGTCTCGATCTGGGTTTCGCCGGGGCCGCCCATGACGCCGAAGCCACCCCTCTGGCGTTCGAGGTGGGTCCAGGTGCGCACCAGGCGGGACCGCTCGTAGGAGAGCCGCGCCAGCTCGACCTGGAGCCGACCCTCCCGGGTCCGCGCCCGGCGGGCGAAGATCTCGAGGATCAAGCCGGTCCGGTCGATCACCTTGACCTTCCAGGCCTTCTCCAGGTTGCGTTGCTGGACGGGAGTCAGGCTGTCGTCGATGACGGCCACGTCCGCATCCAGGGACTCGCAGAGGGCCGCGATTTCCTCGACCTTCCCGGATCCGAACAGCGTCGCTGGCGTGCGCTTACGAAGGTGGACGAGCAGGCTGTCGCGGATCTCGAGGTCAAGCGCCCTCGCCAGCCCTTCGGCTTCCTCAAGACGCGCCTCCGGACTGCGCCCGGAGACCCTTCCGTCCCGCTCGGGATGGATGACCACCGCGCCCTGAACGGGCGCCTCACGGCTGACGCTGTGACCGGTCAATCGATTTCGTCTTCGGAGGGCTCGTAAAGCTGGACAGGCTGTGCGGGCATGATGGTGGAGATGGCGTGCTTGTAGACAAGCTGGGCCTGGCCGTCCCGGCGCAGGAGGACGCAGAAATTGTCAAACCAGCTGACAACGCCCTGCAGCTTGACCCCGTTGACGAGGAAGATGGTCAGGGGCGTCTTGGTCTTGCGGACGCTGTTGAGGAAGGTGTCCTGCAGGTTCTGCTTCTTATCGCCGGACATGGCTTTTCGCTCTCTTGTGTTGGGCGGGACTCCGCATCCCGCCGACAGCCGCTAAATCGCCGCGGCCCTGGCCCCTTCAATATAGAGGCTGCGAAGCCGGGTTGCTACGGGTCCGGGGCGACCCGTCCCGATCGACCGGCCGTCGATGGCGACGACAGGCATGACCAGGGCCCCGGCGCCCGTGAAAAAGGCTTCCCGGGCGGACAGGGCTTCCTCGAGACTGAAGGCGCGTTCCTCGATCCGGATATTCTCGCTCCGGGCGACCTCCAGCAGGGTGGCCCGGGTGACTCCCCGCAGGATATTGGCGGAGGTGTCCCGGGTCACCAGCACGCCGTCGGCGGTCACGATCCAGGCGTTCGACGAGGCCCCTTCCGTGACATTTCCCTCATCGTCTACGAACCAGGCCTCGCCGGCGCCCGCGGCCCGCGCGGCCTGCTTGGCGAGGACGTTGGGCAAGAGGCCAACCGTCTTGATGTCGCACCGCCCCCAGCGGTTCTCCGGCGTGGTGAGCACGCCGACGCCGGCGGCGGCCCGGGCCTCGGCAGCGCCCGGATCGACACGTTTCACCGTCACGACGACGGCGGGGGGCACGGGCTGGGCGGGAAAGGCATGGTCCCTCGGGGCCACGCCCCGACTGACCTGCAGATAGACCAGTCCCTCCCGAATATGGTTCCGGCGGACGGTCTCACGAAGGACGGTGGTCAGGGCGGCCCGGCTCATCGGCATGTCGATGGACAGTTCACCCAGGCTTCTTTCGAGCCGGGCGAAATGGCCTTCAGGATCGCAGAGCTTGCCGTCCGACATCGACCAGACCTCATAGATGGCGTCGGCCAGTTGATAGCCCCGGTCCTCGATGTGGACGGCGGCGTCCGCGTGGCGGACGTAGGCCCCGTTGACGTAAGCGATGCGCCCCATCAGCCCTCTCCCCCTTCTGTGACGCTCCGGCCCCCTGACAGACCCAGCGATTTCAGTTTCCGGTGCAGGGCGGACCGCTCCATGCCGATGAAGGCGGCAGTCCGGGAGATATTGCCCGAGAACCTCAGCATCTGGGCGTGCAGGTAGTCGCGCTCGAAGACTTCGCGCGCCTCCCTCAGCGGCAGGGCGATAATCCGTTCTGCCGCAAGCCCGGAGCCCGTGTCCGACCTCATCTCCTGCTCGGGCGGGATCATATCGGCGGTGATGGACTCGGCGGGATCGCCGGAAGCGAGGATGAGCACGCGTTCGATCTGGTTGCGAAGCTGGCTGAGATTTCCGGGCCAGGAGCGGACCTGCAGCGCCACGAGGGCGTCGTCGGACAACTTCCGCCTGGCCAGGCCTGCACCCTCCGATATCCGCTGGACGAAGAAGTCCACCAGTTCCGGAATATCCTCACGCCGCTCCGCCAGGCCGGGAACATGCAGAGGCACGACGTTGAGCCGGTGGAAGAGGTCCTCCCGGAAGCGCCCGTCGGCGATCTCGCCCCGCAGGTCGCGGCAGGTCGAGGACACCACCCGGACATCTACCTGCACATCTGAATCCCCACCCACGCGGCGGAACCTCTGCTCGACCAGCACGCGAAGGATCCGGCTCTGCGTCTCCCGGGGCATGTCCGCCACTTCGTCGAGGTAGAGGGTGCCGCCATGGGCGCGCTCGAACACGCCGATCTTGGCGGGCCGGCCCGCGTCGCCCTCTTCGCCGAAGAGTTCGATGTCGACCCGTTCCGGGGTCATGCCAGCAGCGCTGATCGCCATGAACTCGCCGCGCGCACGGGGGCTGGCGGCATGGATCATCCGGGCGACAGTCTCCTTGCCTGAGCCCGGCGGACCCGAGATCAGCACCCGGCTGTTCGCGGCGGCCAGTTTGGAAATGAGGCCACGCAACTGCTGGATCGCCGGCGAACGCCCGATGAGACCGTCCGGGGTCACGGCCCGAGCCCGCAGCCGCCGGTTCTCGCGCCGAAGCTCTGCGGCCTCGAGGGCCCGCTCCACGACCAGCAGGAGACGGTCCGACTTGAAGGGCTTTTCGAGGAATTCGTAGGCGCCGCGCTTGATCGCGCTCACCGCAGTCTCGATGTTGCCGTGACCGGAAATCATGACGACCGGCAGGTCGGCATCCAGAGCCTTGACCAGGTCCAGGAGTTCCAGGCCGTCCATGCCACCGCCCTGCATCCAGATGTCCAGGATCAGCAGTGACGGTTTGCGGGCACGGATCTCGGCCAGGGCGGACTCGGAGTCGTTTGCCGTCCGCACGGCGTAACCTTCGTCCGTGAGGATCCCCGCGACCAGGTCCCGGATATCGGCTTCGTCATCCACGACAAGCACATCATACGCCATCAGACACTCTCCTGTTTGGCGGTCACTGGGGGTGCAACGCCGCCCAAGATCGGCAGGCGGAGCAGGATCCGGGCGCCGGAACCGGATTCGGCGTCCGACAGAACCAGTTCCCCGCCATGCTCCTCCATCACGCGCTTGACGATGGCCAGGCCCAGGCCCGTCCCCTTCTCCCGCGTCGTCACATAGGGTTCGGTCAGTCGATCTCGGTCCCTTGAAGGCAGGCCCGGTCCGTTGTCCTCGACGATAAAGGCCAGGGTCGCCCCATCGGCGCGGAGGTCGGCGAGAATCCGGCCGGGCGGATCCGGAGCGTTCGCGAGCCGGGCCCTCACCGCTTCCGAGGCGTTCTTGAGCACATTGGCAAGGGCCTGGGCCAGCATCCGGCCATCTGCCGTCAATCTGACGCGCGGCAGGGGCTCTGCGATCACCCACTCG
>CAIWHQ010000103.1 GCA_903912465.1 uncultured Alphaproteobacteria bacterium
CAGGTTCGGGAAGCTCCGCACCATCAGGCCGTGCAGGCTGCGCACGCCGTTTGCCCAGGCCTGGCTGAGGGGCTGGCCCTCGCGTCCGTGGATGTCGTAGCCATAGCGCCGGCTGAAGCTGGTTCCGACCTCGAAGCCCGTGGAGAAGATCAGGCAGTCGATCTCGTATTCGACGCCATTGACCACCACTGCGTTCTCGGTGATCCGCTCCACGCCCTTTCCGTCGGTATCCACGAGCTTGACGCCGGGCCGGTTGAAGGCCTGCAGGTACTCGTCGTGGAAGCACGGGCGCTTGCAGAACTGGCGGTACCAGGGCTTCAGGGCCTCGGCTGTGGCCGGGTCCTTGACCACCGCCTCCGCCCGGGCGCGGATGCGCTCCATGGTGGCGAAGTCGGCGATCTCCATCAGCTCGGCCAGCTTGGCCGGCGACAGGCCTGCCGCGCCCTCCTTGCGGGCGATGAAGATCAGCTCGCGGAAGGCCTCGGTCCAGCCATCGTTGACCAGGTCCTCTTCGGCATAGCCGCCGCTGACAAGGAGGTTGAAATTATCCATCCGGTGGTTCTGCCAGCCGGGGGGCAGGGAGCGGACCCAGTCGGCGTCGATGGCCTGGTCATTGCGCACGTTCACCGCCGAGGGGGTGCGCTGGAAGACGTAGAGCTGGCCCGCGCCCTCGGCCAGGTGGGGCACGCACTGCACGGCGGTGGCGCCGGTGCCGATGATGCCGATCCGCTTGTCGCCGATCCGGTCGAGGCCGCCCAGGACAGACCCGCCGGTATACTCGTAGTCCCAACGGCTGGTGTGGAAGGCGTGACCCTTGAAGCTCTCGATGCCGGGGATGCCGGGCAGCTTGGGCTTGTTCAGGGGGCCGTTGGACATCACCACGAACCGCGCCCGCATGGCGTCGCCATGGTTGGTCGAGATGATCCAGCGCTGGGCCGCCTCGTCCCAGGACAGGTCCTTCACCGAGGTCTGGAAGCAGGCGTCCTCGTAGAGGTTGTAGTGCCGGGCGATCCGCTTCGAGTGCTCGTAGATCTCCGGCGCCTTGGTGTAACGCATCTCGGGGATAAAGCCGGTCTCCTCCAGGAGGGGCAGGTAGACCAGGCTCTCGATGTCGCAGGCGGCACCCGGATAGCGGTTCCAGTACCAGGTGCCGCCGAAGTCACCGGCGGCCTCGATCATGCGCAGGGACTTGACCCCGGCCTCGCGCAGCCGGGCACCGGCCAAAAGGCCGCCAAAGCCACCGCCGATCACCACCACCTCGACCTCGTCGGTCAGGGGCGCGCGCTGGATGGGTGCCTCAATGTAGGGATCGTCGCCGAAGTCAGCGAACCGGCCGGCGATCTGGAGATACTGCTCATTTCCGTCCGCCCGGACGCGCTTGTCGCGCTCGGCGCGGTAGCGGTCGCGCAGGGCATCGGGATCGAACGGTGCCTCGTCCCGCGTGAGCACCTTTCCACCGCTGGCCACATCGCCCATGTCTGGTCTCCCTGTCGCAGGCGCTGACCCTGCGTAAGTCTGTTTTGATACTGCGGTATGTACCGTCTCATCGCCTCTGGCGGGGGTCAAGCATCACGGTTCCGACAGTCTGGGGACGATAGGTCGTTGACGCCGGCCCGCTGCGGGCCTGAAACTGAACGCAAGGTATCCGCAACGACAGTCGCGTGCGGACCGCCGCCCGACCCCAAGACTTCACCGAGAGGATTTCCCATGGCCGCCATCGACACCGGAACCCAGGACCTGCTCGCCGACCTCGACGCCGGCGTCCTGACCCTCACCCTCAACCGCCCCGAGGCCCGTAACGCCATGAGCGGGGCCATGACGGCGGCCCTGGCCGACCAGCTGGCCAAGGCCGAACTGGACGCCGAGGTGAAGGTCGTGGTGCTGACCGGCGCCGGCAAGGGCTTCTGCGCCGGCGGCGACGTCAAGGGCATGGACGAGTCCAACCAGGGCGGCGGTGGCAACTCCATCGACGGGGCCATTCACCGCCAGAGGGTGAACCAGAGGGCCACGGCCGGGCGGCTGTTCAAGATGCCCAAGCCCACCCTGGCCGCCCTGCCCGGCCCGGCGGCCGGGGCGGGCCTGTCCCTGGCCCTGGCCTGCGACATGCGGATCATGGCCACCAGCGCCATCCTGACGACGGCCTTCGCCCGGGTCGGCTTCTCGGGCGACTATGGCGGCACCTATTTCCTGACCCAGCTGGTGGGCTCAGCCAAGGCGCGCGAGCTCTACTACCTGTCAGAGCGGGTCAGCGCCGAGGAGGCCCTGCGCCTGGGCCTGGCCAACTGGGTCGCGGCACCAGAGGACCTGGCAGCCAGGACCCGCGAGATTGCCCTGCGCCTGGCCGGCGGCCCGACCGTGGCCTACCGCTACATGAAGGAGAACCTCAACCGGGCCATGTCGGGCGAGGTGGACGATTGCCTGGACCTGGAGGCCACCCACCACGTCCACTGTGGGCAGACGACCGACCACAAGGAGGCGGCCCGCGCCTTCGTGGAAAAGCGCGAGCCGGTCTTCATCGGCCGCTGAGCCGGCCATCCAGCCGGCTGACGGTCGGCGCTGGCCTCACGACGTGCCCACCGCCCCGCCGTCGCTGGCGATGACCTGGCCGACCACGAACTCCCCGGCCCTCGAGGACAGGAAGATGGCCAGGCCCGCAATGTCTTCGGGGGTCCCGACCCGGCCCGACGGGTTGCCCCGGCCGACCTGGTCCCAGTCGGCGTTCTCGGTCTCGCCGCCAAAGCCTACCCCGGTGGACAGCATCCAGGTCGGATAGGGGCCGGGCGCAATGGCGTTGCAGAGGATCCGCTCCTTGGTCAGGTGCGAGGCCAGGAAGCGGGTCAGGTGGTGCACGGCGGCCTTGGAGGCACCGTAGGAGAAGGTGTCGAAGGCCGCCGACTTCAGGCCGTCGATGGACCCGATGTTGATCACCCGCGCCGGGGCCCCCTCGGCCGCCGCCTTGCGCAGCAGGGGCAGGAGCTTCTGGGTCAGGAAGAAGACGCCCTTGACGTTGGTGTCCATCACCTTGTCCCAGCCCACCTCGGGGAAGGACTCGATGGGCGCGCCCCAGGCGGCGCCGGCGTTGTTCACCAGGATGTCGAGCTTGTCCTCTTTCGCCGCCAGGCGGGCGGCAAGGGACTCGATGCCGCTCATCTGCGAGAGGTCAGCCGGCAGGGAAATGCAGGTCCCGCCATAGGTCTTGGCCAGGCGCTCGGCGGTGGCGTCGCAGACGTCCGCCTTGCGCGAGGAGATGTAGACCTTGGCGCCCGCTGCCAGGAAGCCCGCAGCGATCATCTCGCCGATTCCGCGCGAACCGCCGGTGACCAGGGCGACCTTGCCCCGGATGGAAAAGATATCGTCGAAGCCCATGGTCATGTCTCTCTCCCTGGAGTGCGCCCAGGGCGGATACCCCCGGGTCAAATGAGTCCCCGCTCGCCTTCCGGAAGGGGGATGTTGGTGCGTGGCGAAAGCCGTATAGGATCGGAACTGGGCGGACAATCCGGTCTGCAGGGCATACCGGACGCAGAAATCCGCCGGAAGCCAACCGGGACAGGAGGCCCGCCGACATGAGCTTTGACACCCCCCTCGTCCTTCGCGGCCCCCTGCGTGCGCCCCGCCAGATGCTGGCCGACCAGGAATATGGCGGCCATACCTCCATCCATGACGACGCCACGGCCGAGAAGCTCGGCTTCCGGGCGGGCCCCATCGAGGGACCGACCCACTTCAGCCTTTTTCCGCCCCTGCTGCAGCAGATCTGGGGCCAGGCCTGGTTCGAGCGCGGCTGTCTCTCCTCGCACTACCTGAACATGGTGGTGGAGGGCGAGGAGGTCCGGGCCTTCGCCGAGGTTCCCCCCGCCGGCGCGACCTCGACCCGCGTCTGGGCAGAGAAGGCGGATGGCACGCCGGTGCTGGAGGCCTCCGCCAGCCTGGGCCCCGACCACGGCCAGACCCTGCTGGAAGGCCGCATGGCGGCTTTGCGCCCGCCGGGCCGACTGGTGATCCTGGAGGACCTGCACGTGGGCCTGAAGGGCGTCGCCGAGGAGCGGGTTCGCATGGACGCCGACCAGCACATG
>CAIWHQ010000104.1 GCA_903912465.1 uncultured Alphaproteobacteria bacterium
AAGGAACTGGTCCAGTCCATGGACGCCTTCGACACCCTCCAGGCCTATCTGGAGCACGTCTCCCTGGTCATGGACATGGACCGCGGCCCCCAGGCTGACGCCGTCCAGATCATGACCCTGCACTCGGCCAAGGGGCTGGAGTTCCCCCTGGTCTTCCTGCCTGGCTGGGAAGAAGGGGTCTTCCCCTCCCAGCGCAGCCTGGACGAGACCGGCGAGAAGGGGCTCGAGGAGGAGCGACGCCTGGCCTATGTCGGCCTGACCCGGGCCCGCAGGTCGGCGCGGATCTCCTTCGCCGCCAACCGCCTGGTCTATGGCCGCTGGACGAGCCAGCTACCCAGCCGCTTCGTCGATGAACTGCCCGAAGCCCACGTCGAGGCGGTCTCCGAAACCGGCTATTTCAGCGGTGGTCCGGGCATGCAGTCGACGGCCAGCCGCTGGGACGAGACCCCGGCCTTCGGGTCCACCTACGACTCCCCCGGCTGGCGCCGCGCCCAGGACCGGCCCCGCCCCGCGGCGCAGGCCTCCCGCCGGTCTGTCATCGAGGGCGAGGGCAAGCTCCTGGCCGTCTCCGATCCCCAGTCCAGCGCCTTCGCCCGGGGCGACCGGGTCTTCCACCAGAAGTTTGGCTATGGCCGGGTCCTCGTCGCCGAGGGCTCCAAGCTGACCGTCGCCTTCGACAAGGCGGGCGAGAAGAAGGTGCTCGACAGCTTCATCGAAAAGGCCTGAGCGCTTGCGGCCCGGCAACCGGCGCGCCATCGTGCCGCGAACCTGAGGGAGACAGACATGGCGCAGCTGACAGCGAACGGTATCGGGATCGAGTACGACATCCACGGACCCGAGGGCGGCGAGCCTGTTGTCCTGGTGATGGGCCTGGGCGCCCAGATGATCCGCTGGTCCATGGACATGGTCGGCGACCTTGCCGGACGCGGCTATCGCGTCGTGCGCTTCGACAACCGCGACGTCGGCCTGTCCCACCGCTTCGACGACGCCCCGCTGCCGAGTATCGGCGACGTTGCCCGGGCGGTCCGGGAAGGCCGTCGCCCCGAGGTTCCCTACTTCCTGTCCGACATGGCGGCCGACGCCGCCGGCGTGATCGACGGCCTGGGCTTCGGCTCGGCCCACGTCGTCGGGGCCTCCATGGGGGGCATGATCGTCCAGATGCTGGCCGCCGAGCATCCGCACCGGGTGCGTTCCCTGACCTCGATCATGTCCACCACGGGCAATCCACAACTCCCCCCGGCCAAGCCCGAGGCTGTGGCCTTCCTGGTCGACCGGGGTCCGGACCCGCACCAGGACCTGGACGCCTTCCTCGATCATGGCCTGAAGTCGGCCCGGGTCATGGCGGGGCCGGCGGGGGTCTCCGACGAAGCGGCCGAGCGTGCCGGGATCGAGGCCTCCTTCCGGCGCGCCTACTATCCGGTGGGCTTCCTGCGCCAGTACGCAGCCATCCTGGGTAGCGGCGACCGCCGGGAGGCCCTGCGCCGAATCACCGCGCCCACGGTCGTCATCCATGGGGCCGACGATCCCCTTGTGCCCGTTGAGGGCGGCCACGACACCGCCGCCTGCGTTCCGGGGGCCGAGATGCACGTGCTGGACGGCATGGGTCACAACATCCCTGCCGCCCTGGTTCCCCAGGTCTGCGACCTGATCGAGCGGGCCGTCCGCCGGGCCACCTGATGCAGGCGTCCGCAGGGAACCGACGGCCATGAAGGTGGAGATCGCCGGCGCCGTCGTCTTTGCGGGGCTGGGCCTTCTCGTCGGTGCCCTCCTGCGGCCCCAGCCTGATGACTTCCGCCCGCAGGTCCCGGAGACGCCGGCAGGCTTTACCGAAACCACCGAAGGCTCCTCGGGGGGCGCAGACCCGACCGGCGGGTGGGGAGGACGCGGCCTGACCGGCGCCCTTCCGGACTACGTCGTCGGCACCGACTCCCTTCAGCCGCCGCCGATCGCCGCCCCGCCCCCCGCCTGGGAGCAGGAAGACCTTGCCGGGCCGGTCTCCGGACGCCCGGAGGACGAGGCGACGGAGCCTTTGGGACCCCCCCTCGACGCGCCAACCCCGCCGCCGGAGGACGTGCCCGCCCCGGCTGCAGGCGCCTCTCCCGCGACCCCGCCCGGGGCCGCTGCCCCCTCGCCTTCGCCGGCAGAGCGCCCTATGGAAAGCGAATGAGTGACGACGCCGTCCAGATCATCGCCCGCGGGCCCCGCGCCATCGCCGAAGCCGCCGCCGCCAACCTGGACGCAGATCCGCTGCTGGAGGCCGCCACCTACTCCATCCTGGAGGAAGACGAGGACCGCGACGTCTGGCGCATCGACGCCTTTCCCACCACGGCAGACGAGGTCGACGCCCTGCGCCGCCGGCTGGCGGACTTCCCCGGCCTGGTGACCACGGTCGAGGCCCTGGCCGACGCCGACTGGCTGGCCATGTCCCTGTCCGGCCTGCCGCCCGTCCGGGCCGGTCGCTTCTTCGTCTACGGCGCCCATGACCAGGGACGGATCCCGGCCAATGCCGTCGCCCTGCGAATCGAGGCCGGAGCGGCCTTCGGCACGGGCCATCACGGCACGACGGTGGGCTGCCTCCTGGCCTGGAACGACCTGATCAAGGCCCGCCGCTTCGACAAGGTGCTGGATGTCGGCGCCGGCACCGGGGTCCTGGCCATCGCCGCCGCCCGGACCGGGGCCCGGCTGGCCCGCGGCACGGACATCGACGCCCCCTCCGTCCGCATCGCCCGGGAGAACGCCGAACTGAACGGGGCCCGGGCCGAGTTCGTCCACGCCTCGGGCCTCGGCCACCAACGCGTGCGCTCGGCGGCGCCCTACGACCTGGTCTTCGCCAACATCCTGGCCCCGCCCCTGGTAGCCCTGGCCCAGGACATCCGCGGTGCCCTGCGGCCCGGCGGGGTGGCCATCCTGTCGGGGCTCCTTCGCACCCAGGAGCGGCGGGTGCTGGCAGCTTACCGGTCCCGCGGCTTCCGCCTGCTGCGCCGGATCCACCGCGACGCCTGGGCGACCCTGGTTCTGGAGCGGCCCTGACTGGTCAGGGCCAGGCCGTCAGGCGACGACCCGCCCCGCACCCAGTTCGGCGCACCAGTGCTTCAGGCGCTCCAGCAGGCGCTGGTTGACCAGGTAGGCGCTGAGTTCCTCCACGTCGATTTCCTCGACCTCGTCGAAGGCGAAGGCGTCCTCGCCGTGGGCCTTCCAGGCCGCCTGCATCTCGCGATTGGGCGAACCCCCGTGTCGAAGGCTGAACCAGATGCTGTTCTGCTGGGAGTCGAGGTTCCGGCTCACGCCCAGCCAGACCTTCTCCTCCGGCGCGCAGGCCACCTGGAAGATCCCCGCCCGGGACTTGCGCCCCTCCTTCCAGGCCTGGATAGTGTCTCGGCGGCGTTGCTTGTCCACGGTCTCATCCTCGACGTGAGCCGGGCTCCCTACAGCGGCGACCCGCCTTCGTCAATTATACCCGGATGTTATTAGCGATTGGCCGCGCACCATTCGTCAGCCAGCAGCGCGTAGACATAGCTGTCGCGCCAGCCGTCATGGGCCTTGAGGTTCTTCAGCAGATGGCCCTCGCGGCGCATCCCCACCTTCTCCATGATCGCATAGGAGCCGTGGTTACGGGCGTCGCAGGTGGCCCAGATACGGTGGTGGCCCAACTCCGTGAAGGCGATCCGGGCCAGGGCTTGGGCCGCCTCGGTCCCATAGCCCTTCCCCCACGCATCCCGGCTGTAGCAATAGCCGAAGGCGCTGTTGTCGCTGTTGGCGTTGTGCAGAGAGATGCCGCCGATCATTTCAGACGTTGCCTTCACCTCGACGGCCAGGCTCAGCTCCTCCCGCGGCCAAGTCTTCTGCCGTTCAAGATTGCGGTCCAGCACCTCTCGGGTGATCTCCAGGGTGTTGGGGCCCCAGGTCATGTAGCGCACCACCTCCGGGTCGGTGGCGTAAGCGTGGATGGAGTCGAAGTCGTCTTCACGGAAGTCGCGCAGCAAAAGCCGCTCGGTCTCGATGGGAAGCCAGGATGGGGTGGACATGGGAACGATCCGATTCAGGAGGATCGGGCGGGTTCGTGGTTTTGCCAGACCCCGACCGATGTTGGCGGGGTCTGGTTCGAGGCGGCGTCAGCTCAAGGCGTGCGCGTTCGAACGACCCCGGTGGGACCGTTGGAATTGGAGCAAGCGAGAGCCTCAGCGGGAACCATGGGCGGCTTGTAGCCGAGCTTGCCGCCAAACTGCAAGATTGCGACCTTTGCGCGCCCGGCGTGTCGGGCCTAAATAGCGCTCATGCGCCAGAGCTTCAAAGAGTCCGCCGATCCGTCCTATGGATCCCTCCACCTGCCCCGCATCCGGGCCGCCATGGCCGCCCAGGGTCTCGACGGCCTGCTCGTGCCCCACGAGGACGAGCACCAGAACGAATACCTGCCGGGCGCCAATGACCGGCTGGCCTGGGCCACCGGCTTCACCGGCTCGGCCGGGGCAGCCGTCGTCATGGCCGACCGGGCCGCGGTCTTCGTGGACGGACGCTACACCATCCAGGTCCGGGCCCAGGTGGATGCGTCCCTGTTCGAGATCTGCGACCTGGTGGTCGGCGGGGTCCCCGGCTGGATCGAGGCCCATACCCGGGCTGGCCAGGTCATCGGCTACGATCCGCGCCTGCACAGCCCCGACGCCCTGGGCTACCTGAAAAACGCTGCAATCCGGTCCGGCGCGACCCTGAAATCCCTGGACCCGAACCCCCTGGACGTCGCCTGGGGTGTCGATCGGCCGGCCCAGCCCGCTGCACCTGTGCGCCCCCACGCCCTTGAGTTCGCCGGCGAGGAGTCCGCCGCAAAGCGGACCCGCCTGGGCGAGGGCCTGGTCGCGAAGGGCGCCGAGGCCGCCGTCCTGACCGCCCCGGCCTCCATTGCCTGGCTGTTCAACGTCCGCGGCGGAGACGTCAGCCGCACCCCCCTGCCCCTGGCCCAGGCCATACTGAACCGCGACGGTTCGGCCCGGCTCTTCCTGGAGCCGGCCAAGGTCACGCCCGAGCTCCCGGCCTGGCTGGGCAATGGCGTGTCCCTCGAAACGCCGGCAGACCTTCCCGGCGCCCTGGCGGCGCTGAAGGGGAAGGTCGTCCTCGTCGATCCGGCCCAGTCCCCGGCCTTCTATTTCGATGCCCTGGAGGCCGCCGGCGCCCGGGTGCTGAGGGGCGAAGACCCCTGCGCCCTGCCCCGGGCCTGCAAGAACCCGGTGGAGATCGCAGGCTCCCGGGGTGCCCATGTCCGCGACGGCGTCGCCCTGACCCGCTTCCTGCACTGGGTGGCCACGGAGGCCCAGGCCCTGCTGCCCGACGAGATCGAGGTCGCCAGCCGGCTCGAGGCCTTCCGCGAGGAGGTCGAGGGCCTGGCGGACCTGTCCTTCGACACCATCGCCGCCGCCCAGGGCAACGCTGCCCTGCCGCACTATCACCCTACTGAAAAGACCAACACGCGCACGGCGCCAGGCACCATCCTGCTGGTGGACTCCGGCGGCCAGTACCCGGACGGCACCACCGATGTGACCCGCACCCTGGCCATCGGGACGCCCAGCCGCGAGATGTGCGAGCGCTTCACCCTGGTGCTCAAGGGCCATCTGGCCCTGGCAGCCCTGCGCTTCCCCGCTGGCACCACGGGCTCGGCGGTGGACGCCTTCGCCCGGGCCGCCCTCTGGTCTCGGGGCCTGGACTACGACCACGGCACCGGCCATGGCGTGGGCGTCTTCCTCGGCGTGCACGAGGGCCCGCAC
>CAIWHQ010000105.1 GCA_903912465.1 uncultured Alphaproteobacteria bacterium
ATGTCTGGCCGGCCGAGGTCCCCGCCTTCCGCGAAGAGATCTCCTGGCTGTTCAGCGCCCTGGAGGACTTCGGCCTGCGGGTGCTGCAGGCCCTGGCCGTCTACCTGGGACTGCCGCGGCACTGGTTCGATGACCCGGTCCGGGACGGCAATTCCGTCCTGCGCCTCCTGCACTATCCGCCGGTCCCGCCGGACGGGCCCAACATCCGCGCCGGCGCCCATGGGGACATCAACGTCATCACCCTGCTGCTTGGTGCCGAGGAGGCCGGGCTGGAGGTCCTGGACCACGACGGCCGCTGGCTGCCGGTGAACCCGCCGGCCGGATCCCTCGTCTGCAACATCGGCGACATGCTGGAGAGACTGAGCAACCAGGTCCTGCCCTCGACCATCCACCGGGTCGTCAACCCGGCACCGGAGCGGCGGGGCGTATCCCGCTACTCGACGCCCTTTTTCCTGCACTTCCGACCGGACTTCGAGGTCCGCACCCTGCCCGGCTGCATCACGGCGGCACGGCCGAACGCCTTCCCCGAACCGATCACCGCCGACGCCTTCCTCCAGCAGAGGCTGCGGGAGATCAAGCTGGCCTGATGCCAGGCTGCAGGACCTCAAGCCCGGCGGGGTCGGACACGGTGACGGCGAGGTCGGTCAGCAGGCCGTCGTGGATGGCGTAGATCCAGCCGTGGACGCTGATCGCCTGACCCCGCGCCCAGGCGTCCTGCACAAAGACGTCGGAGGCGACGTTGCGCACCTGGCGAGTGACGTTCAGTTCGCAGAGCCGGTCCAGTCGCGGGCCGTCCCCCAGGCCCTCCAGTTCGGTCCGGTTCTCCGCATAGATCTCACGGATCGGGTGAAGCCAGTGGTCGACCAGGCCCCTTCGGCGCCCGTCGACGGCCGCCGCGACGCCGCCGCAGCCGTAGTGACCCACGACCATGATGTGCCGGACCTTCAGGACATCCACCGCGAACTGCAGGACCGAAAGGTAGTTGGCGTCCTGGGGCGGCGCGAGGTTGGCCACGTTGCGGTGTACGAAGAGCTCGCCGGGATCGAGGCCCACGATCTCATTGGCCGGGACCCGGCTGTCGGCGCAGCCGATCCAGAGGTATTCCGGGCTCTGCTGGCCGGCGAGCCGCTGGAAGAAGCCGGGATCCACGGACAGCTTGGCCGCCGCCCACCTCCGGTTGTTGGCCTTGAGATCATCAAGCATAGGGGGGCACGACGCTCCAGGCGGCTTTGGTGAGGGGGACGAGTCGAAGACGGAAAGATTCAGGAGCCAAGGCGGTCAGTCCAGCCGGAAGGCCAGGGTGCCGACGCCCTCGACCTCGCCCTCGACCCGGTCGCCTTTCTGCAGGGGCCCAACGCCTTCAGGCGTCCCGGTGAAAATCAGGTCGCCGGCCTCCAGGGCCCAGAGTCGGGAGGCTTCGGAAATGATCTCGGCCACGTTCCAGATCATGTCCGCCACGACGGCGTCCTGGCGCACCTCGCCGTTGACCGACACCCGAATGGCCCCCTGGGGCGGCGCACCCGTCCAGGGCCGGATCGCAGAGACCGGCCCCGAGGCATCGAAGCCCTTGGCCGCCTCCCAGGGCTGGCCCTTGTCCTTGGCCAGGGCCTGCAGGTCCCGGCGGGTCAGGTCCACGCCGACCGCGTAACCGAAGACGGACTCAAGGGCCCGGTCGACCGGTATGTCCGCGCCGCCGGACTTCAGGGCAATGACGAGTTCGATCTCATGATGCAGGTTGGCGGTCACCGACGGGAAGGGAACCGGGCCGCCGGGGGGGACGATGGCGTCCGAGGGCTTGGAAAAGAAGAAGGGCGGGTCCCGGTCGTCGCCCCCCATTTCCCGGCGGTGGGCGGCGTAGTTCCGGCCCACGCAAAGCACCCGGCGAACCGGAAAGAGAGCGTCCGATCCCTCCACGGGGATCAGGACCGGCGGCGGCGGCGCATGGACGAAGCGGGTCATGGAAGGCGGCATACGCCCGTCGGGCCGGAAGGAAAACCCCGGGGGGACCGGCGATTGACAGGACCGGCGGCCTGCGGCCTAGAGCCTGTTCCCTTCAGACCGAACGTCTGAAGGGCAAAACAGGCTCTAAGTCCAAGAAGTGAGATCATGTTTGGATCCGATAACCGGTTCCCACTTATCGGAACATGATCTAGGTCGGCGGCCCTGAATCGGAGAGCGACATGCCTGATCCCGCCGTGAAAGGCCCCCTGTCCGACCTCAGGGTCGTGGAGATGGGGACCCTCATCGCCGGGCCCTTCTGCGGGCAGGTCCTTGGCGACTTCGGCGCGGACGTGATCAAGGTCGAGGACCCGGGCAAGGGCGATCCCATGCGCCAGTGGGGCCGGTCCCTGCCCAAGGGCCTGTCGCCCTGGTGGCCCGTGATCGGGCGCAACAAGCGCTCGGTGGCCCTCGACCTGCGCCAGCCTGAAGGCCGGGAGCTGGCCCTGGCCCTCATCGACCAGGCGGACGTCCTCATCGAGAACTTCCGCCCCGGTGCCCTGGAAAAGTGGGGCATGGGCTATGACACCCTGGCTGCCCGCAACCCCCGGCTGGTCATGGCCCGGGTGTCGGGCTTCGGCCAGACCGGCCCCTATTCGGAGCGGGCCGGCTACGGACTCATCGGCGAGGCCATGGGCGGCCTGCGCTATGTCACCGGCGAGCCCGACCGCCCGCCGGCCCGGGCCGGCATCTCCATCGGCGACAGCCTGACCGCCCTGCACGCCGTCATCGGCGTCATGATGGCCCTGCACCACAGGGAACGGACGGGCCGGGGCCAGATGATCGACGCCGCCCTCTATGAGAGCGTGCTCTCGGTCATGGAGAACCTGGTCACCGAGTACGACCTGACCGGCTATGTCCGCGAGCGGTCGGGTTCCGTCCTGCCGGGGATCGCGCCTTCCAATGTCTATCCCTGCGCCAACGGGGAGAGCCTGCTCATCGGCGGAAACGGCGACGCCGTCTTTGCCCGCCTGGCCGCCACCATGGGCCGCGAGGACCTGGCCGCCGACCCGCGCTACGCCACCCACGCCGCCCGGGGCGAGAACCAGACCGAGCTGGACGGCATCGTTTCCGCCTGGACGCGCAACTGGCCGCTCCCCGAGCTCCTGGCCCTGCTGGAGACCAACGGCGTCCCCTGCGGGCGGATCTTCCGGGCCCCGGACATGCTCGAAGACCCCCAGTTCGCCGCCCGCCAGTCCATCGTCGAGGTGGACCACCCGGTCTTCGGCAAGGTGAAGATGCAGAACGCCTTTCCCAGGCTGTCGGAAACCCCGGGGAGCGTGCGCTGGCCCGGTCCGGCCCTGGGCGCGCATACCCGGGAGGTGCTGGAGAGCCTGGGCGTCGATGCCGGCCGCCTGACCGACCTTGTGGCGCGGAAGATTACCGCCCTTCCCTGATCACTCCGAGACCGCCAGGTCATCGGCGTGGATCACGGGACCCTCGGAAAATCCCAGCTCCGCCTCGATGGCTGCGGAGGTGAGGCCGCAGATGCGGACGGCATCCACGGAGTCATAGCGGCTCAGGCCCCGGGCGACCTCGCGATCGGCCTCGTCGCGCACCACGACGGCGTCACCCTTGTCAAAGCGGCCCTCGACGGCGGTGACGCCGGCCGCCAGCAGGCTCTTGCCCCGCCGCAGGGCGCGGGCGGCACCGGCGTCGATCCGGACCACCCCCGAGGGCGCCAGGGAGCCGCCGATCCAGGACTTGCGCGCGGCATGGGGCGTGAGGGCGGCGGTGATCAGTGTGGCCCGGCCACCGGCCTCCACGGCGGCGAGGGGGGAGGCCCTCCGGCCAAGGGTGATCAGGGTGGCGCAGCCCGCCTGCCGGGCGATGCGGGCGGCCATGATCTTGGTGGCCATCCCGCCGGTGCCCACCCCCGCCGCGGCGTTGGCGCCGCCAGCCATGGCCTCGATCCCGGCATCCAGGTCCGTGACCAGGGGAAGGTGCGCCGCCGCCGGGTCCAGCCGCGGGTCCGCCGTATAGAGGCCGTCGACATCTGAAAGCAGGACCAGGAGGTCGGCGCCGATCAGCTGGGCGGCCCGGGCGGCGAGGCGATCATTGTCGCCGTACCGGATCTCCTCGGTGACCACGGTATCGTTCTCGTTGACCACCGGAACCACGCCCAGGTCCAGGAGGGTCTCCAGGGTAGCCCGGGCGTTCAGCCAGCGGCGGCGGATCTCGGTGTCGTCCCGGGTCAGCAGGACCTGGGCGACCGGCAGGTCGTAGGGCTCCAGCGCCGCCTCCCAGGCCCGCACCAGGGCCGACTGGCCGGCGGCCGCAGAGGCCTGCTTCTCAGGGAGGGTCAGGGTCTTGCGCCCAAGCCCAAGGCGCCGACGGCCCAGGGCCACCGCCCCGGAGGACACCACCAGGACCTGCTGGCCCCGGCTGCGGAGACGGGCCAGGTCCCCTGCGAAGTCGGAGAGCCAGGCGGCATCCGGCGCACCATCCGACCCGACGACCAGGGCCGAGCCAATTTTCACGACCACCCGGCGCGCGGAAGACAGCCCGCTCACGGCCGCCAGTCTCCCGCAGTCTCCCCGGCCGACTTCGCCTCGGCGCGGCGCGCCAGGACCTGACGCCAGGCCTCGCGCAGGAGGTCCCGGACACCCTGACCGGAAACCCCTGAGACCAGGCTCACGGGGCGGCCGGCGGCGGCCTCAAGCGCCTCTTTCTGCATCTGCAGGGTATCGGGGTCGAGGGCGTCGACCTTGGACAGGGCGAGGATCTCGGACTTGTCACCCAGGCCGGCGCCATAGGCCTCCAGCTCCCGACGGACCGTGCGCCAGGCCTCAGCGACGTCGGTCTGGGTGCAGTCCACGAGATGAATCAGGACCGCGGTGCGCTCCACATGGCCCAGGAAGCGCGTGCCCAGGCCGGCACCTTCAGAGGCACCCTCTATCAGGCCGGGGATGTCGGCCATGACGAAGCGCTCTTCCGGCGACAGGTCGACAATGCCGAGGTTGGGCGCAAGGGTGGTGAAGGGGTAGTCGGCGATCTTGGGCCGCGCCGCGCTGGCCGCCGCCAGGAAGGTGGACTTGCCGGCATTGGGCAGGCCGGCGAGGCCGACATCGGCGATCAGCTTCAGCCTCAGCCAGATCCAAAGCTCCTCCCCGTCCTGGCCCGGGTTGGCATGGTAGGGGGCCTGGTTGATCGGGCCCTTGAAGCGGTCATTGCCCCAGCCGCCATTGCCGCCCTTGGCCAGCAGGACGCGTTGGCCGGGGTGGTCGAGATCGACGATCAGGGTCTCCCGGTCCTCATCCAGCACCTCCGTGCCCACGGGAACCTTGAGGACCACGTCCTCGCCGGCGGCGCCATGGCGGTTGCGTCCCATGCCGTGGATGCCCGTACCGGCCTTGAAATGCTGGCTGTAGCGGTAGTCGATCAGGGTGTTCAGCCCGTCCACCGCCTCGATCCAGACATCCCCGCCCCGGCCGCCGTCACCGCCGTCCGGGCCACCGTACTCGATGTACTTCTCGCGCCGGAAGGACACGGC
>CAIWHQ010000106.1 GCA_903912465.1 uncultured Alphaproteobacteria bacterium
AAGCCGACGGGGGGCGAGGCGCCTCGGGTGGAGATGTAACGCATCAGCTTCTGAAGTGCTTCCAGAGGCGGGCGGCATAGACTCCGGCCAGGGCGCCGGCAAGGCCGAACCAGGTCAGGGCGTATTCCATGTGGCGGTTGGAGATGACGGTCGGAAGCGGCGACGGCTTCAGGGCCGGGAAGTCAGGATTGGTGCGGGACTCCGCCATCAGCATGACCGGGGCCGGCCGGGAAACGCCGAGTGCCGCCGCCATGGCGACCACATCCCTGGAGAACCAGAGTCGCTTCGAAAGGTCGGCCTCCGGCGTGAAAGCCCCCGGCCGATCCGGGACCCTGAGAATGCCCGTCACCATTTCCGGAGCCCCGCCTGGTGTCGCCGTCCGGACCGCTGGCCGCGCGGTCTCGGCGTCGGCGATGAAGCCACGGTCGACGAGAAGGGTGTCGGAGCCTCCAGCGGCCAGGGGACAGGCCGATACCAGCCGCCGCCCCGGGTCACCGTCCAGGAGGCCATAGAGCTCCACGAAGGCCGCGCCGGAAATCCCTGGGCACACAAGCCGCACCCGGACCATGTCGAGGTCGGCGGGGGTACGGGCCTTGGAAAGGGCCTGGGCAGCGTCGACCGGAGCCGCAGACTCCAGCTGGGCGATCCGGGCCAGGAGGGACTCTTTCCAGTCCCGACGCTGCAGCTGCCAGTTCCCGAGGGCGATCAGGATGGCAAGGCCAATGAGGGTCGCAATCGTCATGCCGACCGGGAAGCGACGGCGATGGGCGGGCTCAGTCGTCATGTCGGGCTTCCGCCGCCCGGTTCGCGAACTGTGCAGCCAGGAGGACGCCCTTGACCGGTCGCAGGAGGCCACCGCAGACGATCACCGTCAGAGGAAGGAAGACCGCAAGGAGCACCCAGATGGGCGGGCGAAAGGCGATCTCGGTGAACAGGGCGGCGAAGGCGACGATAAAGCCGCCGATCAGGATCACGAAGACAGCCGGGCCATCGCCGGAATCCGCCCGGGCCAGGTCCAGGCCACAGGCGGAACAGGTCTCTGCAACGGTGAGGAAGCCCTTGAAGAGGGGCCCCTCACCGCAGCGGGGACAGTGGCCGGTAATCCCCGCCAGGAGGGGGTTGACGCCGGCCATGTGAGGTCAGTGTCCGGCAGACGCGCCGAAGACGACGTAGATGAAGGCGAAGAGGAACAGCCAGACCACATCGACGAAGTGCCAGTACCAGGCCGCCGCCTCAAAGCCGAAGTGCTGCTTGGTCGTGAAGCCGCTACCCATCAGGCGCGCCAGACAGACAATCAGGAAGATCGTCCCGATCAGTACGTGGAACCCGTGGAAGCCCGTCGCCATGAAGAAGGCCGAGCCGTAGAGGCCGGAGTTCTCCGCACCCTCACCCCCGAAGAAGTAGTTGTGGTCGAGGATGTGCTTGTACTCGTAGACCTGAACGGCAGTGAAGATGGCACCGAGGATGATGGTCAGGAGCAGACCAATCTTGGCGGCGCGGCGGTCCCCCGTCTGAAGGGCGTGGTGGGCCCAGGTCACGGTGGTGCCGGAAAGCAGGAGGATCAGGGTGTTGAGGAGGGGCAGGTTCCAGGCCGGGACAGTCTCGACACCCTTCGGCGGCCAGGTGGCCCAGGCGGCGCGGACTTCCTCGAGACCTGACTGCGTCCGGAACTCGTTGAACAGGGCCATTTCGAAGAAGATCCAGAACCAGGCCACGAAGAACATCACCTCGGAGGCGATGAACATGATCATGCCGTAGCGAAGGCCGATGCTGACGACCGGTGTATGGTCGCCCTGGTTGGCCTCGATCGTGACGTCACGCCACCAGACGGCCATGGTCAGGATGACCCCGGCAAGCCCACCGATGAAAACGGCGAGGTTGCCCTTTGGAAGGCCGAACAGACCCTTCATGGCGATCACGGCGCCCACGGCCATGACGCAGGCGGCTAGCGAGCCGACCAGCGGCCAGGGGCTCGGATTGACGAGATGGTAGTCGTGTTTGACGTCGCCCGCAGACATTGCGCCCCTATCCCTCTTAACTACCGCTCCCCGCCCGTGGATTTGCAGGACCGGCGGGAATTTCTGGATGTGTCCCTATAGCCCTGCTTTCGCCGTTCCGCCAAGCCCGGAAGGCATCCCGGCGGCTTTCGGCTTCGCATCCTGCGACGGGAAGAAGGTGTAGGACAGGGTCACTTCGGACTTGCCCCGGGTGTCGAAATCCTCGGCGAACTTCGGATCGACGAAATACACCACGGGGAACTCGACGGTGGTGCGCGCCGCTATGGTCTGGTCGCTGAAGCAGAAGCACTCGAGCTTCTGGAAATAGGCGCCGGCGAGTTGGGGCGTGACGTTGTAGACGGCGTGCCCCGAGATGGGCTGGTCGCTGTTGTTGGTGACCGTGAAGTAGGCCAGCCCGGTCTCCCCGATCCGCAGGGTCTGCGAGGTCTGCTGGGGCCGGAAGGTCCAGGGCAGGTCCCGGACGTTGGCGTCAAACCGGACCTCCAGGTTTCGGTCAAGGGTGTGGGAAGCCGCCTGCTCGGCCCGCCTCGGCGTACCGTCAAATCCAGTCAGCTGGCAGAAGGCCCGGTAGAGCGGCACCGAGGCGAAGGCGGCACCGACCATGCCGGCGAAGCAGACCGTGCACCAAAGTGCGACCCGGGCGTTCCGGCGAGCGGCCTCAGAGGGGGCGGTTGATGACATTTCCACCCATCCTGAAGACGGTCACGAGATAGACCAGCACTACAAAGCCGACCAGGCCGACGGCAATCGCGATGTTCCGGCCCCGGCGGGCTCGGGCCGCGGCGTCCGCCGATCCGGCCCCCGGGGGATTGGAGTGGGTTTCAGGTTCCGTCATGGCAGCCCTCAGGAAAGTCCACCGGCGGCCCGGCCCCAGAGGTGCTCGCCCAGCAGGGTGGCGAACAGCAGGGTCAGGTATAGGATGGAATAAGCGAACAGGTTCCGGGCATCGCGCGCCGCGGCCTGGACATCGTACAGGCCGTCGGTGACCCGGGGGTCGGCGGCGTCGCCGGCGCGGCCCGAACGCACCCTCCAGGCCAGGAGCAGGAAGACCGCGCCCCCCAGGCCTGCGACCGCCAGGTAGGTCGTCCCGCCGAGGCCCGTCGCCACGGGCGCGAGACAGACCGGTATGAGGAGCAGGCTGTAGATCCAGATGTGCCGGCGGGTCGCAGCTGCCCCAGCCGTGACCGGCAGCATGGGCACGCCTGCAGCCGCATAGTCCTCGCTGGTGTAGAGCGACAGGGCCCAGAAGTGGGGCGGCGTCCACATGAAGATGATGGCGCACAGGAGCCAGGCGTCGAGGGGCGCCTGTCCCGTGGCCGCCGCCCATCCGATGACGGGCGGAAGGGCGCCCGCAAGGCCGCCGATGACAATGTTCTGCGCTGTCCATCGCTTCAGCCACATGGTGTAGACGACGGCATAAAAAAAGATGGTGAAGGCAAGAAGACCCGCCGCGAACCAGTTGATCGCCAGGCCCAGGATCATGACCGAGAAGAGGGACAGGACGATCCCGAGGGCCAGGGCGTCCGCGGCCTGAACCCGACCTGCCGGCACCGGACGGCCGCGGGTGCGCCTCATCCGGGCGTCGATGTCGGCGTCGTACCACATGTTCAGGGACGCAGAGGCCCCGGCACCCACGGCAATGCACAGGATGGCGATTGCGCCCATGACCGGGTTCAGCGGCGTTCCGGCGCAGATCATTCCCGTGGCCGCCGTGAAGACCACCAGCGACATGACGCGGGGCTTCAGCAGCTGGACATAGTCCTGCCAGCGGGGCGGAAGGGCGGCACGGGCAACGGCGGGGGGGGTCATGTCGACCTTGTATTCCCTGATGCGTAGAGGGGCGCGCACCGGTTCAGTCCGGTCCGCGCCCCCCCAATGAGTCTTGCCAAGGGCCCGTTGGCCGGGCCGCGGCGATTAGTGGTGCGAGTCCGACTTGAAGACCGGAGGATCGCTGAACTGGTGGAACGGCGGCGGCGAAGACAGCGTCCACTCCAGGGTGGTGGCCCCTTCGCCCCAGGGATTGGCCTCGGCCTTGCGGCGACGGATCGCGGCTTCGAGCAGAACCACAAGGAAGACGACGACGCCGGCAATGGTGATCATGTAGCCGTCGGTCGAAATCCCATTCCAGAACCTGAAGGCCTCCGGGTAGTCGACATATCGCCGGGGCATCCCCTGGAGTCCCAGGAAGTGCTGCGGGAAGAAGATCAGGTTCACGCCGACGAAGGTGATCCAGAAGTGGGTCGCGCCGAGGAACTCGTTGTACTTCACGCCCCACATCTTCTCGAACCAGTAGTAGAAGCCGGCGAAGATCGCGAACACGGCACCCAGGCTGAGCACGTAGTGGAAGTGCGCCACCACGTAGTAGGTGTCGTGCAGGCTGTAGTCGATCCCGGCATTGGCCAGCACCACGCCCGTGACGCCGCCGACCGTGAAGAGGAAGATGAAGCCGATCGCCCAGAGCATGGGCGTCTTGAAGTCCAGCGAACCGCCCCACATGGTCGCGATCCACGAGAAGACCTTCACCCCGGTAGGCACTGCGATGACCATTGTGGCCGCCACGAAATAAGCGCGCAGGTCGACGGGCATGCCGACCGTGTACATGTGGTGCGCCCAGACGATGAAGCCGACGAAGCCGATGGCCACCATGGCGTAGGCCATGGCGAGGTAGCCGAAGATGGGCTTCTTGGAGAAGGTCGAGACGATGTGGCTGATGATGCCGAAGCCGGGCAGGATCAGGATGTAGACTTCCGGGTGGCCGAAGAACCAGAACAGGTGCTGGAACATGACCGGATCGCCACCGCCGGCGGGATCGAAGAAGTGGGTGTTAAAGTTCCGGTCCGTCAGCAGCATGGTGATGGCGCCGGCCAGCACGGGCAGGGACAGGAGCAGGAGGAAGGCCGTCACCAGCACCGACCAGGCGAACAGCGGCATCTGGTGCAGGGTCATGCCCGGTGCACGCATGTTGAAGATGGTGGTGATGAAGTTGATCGCCCCCAGGATGGAGCTCGCGCCTGCCAGGTGGAGCGACAGGATGGCGAGGTCCATAGCCGGACCGGTGTGACCTGAGGTCGACAGGGGCGGGTAGATCGTCCACCCGCCACCAAAGCCCTTGCCCGGGCCGCCGTCCACGAAGAGGGACAGGCAGAGCAGGATCCAGGCGGCCACCAGGAGCCAGAACGAGACATTGTTCATCCGCGGGAAGGCCATGTCCGGCGCGCCGATCATGATCGGGACGAACCAGTTGCCAAACCCTCCGATCATGGCCGGCATGACCATGAAGAAGATCATGATCAGGGCATGGGCCGTGACCACGACGTTGTAGCCGTGGTTCGAAGCCTCGACGAGCCCGAGCTGGTCGAGCCAGCCCCCCTTGATGAAGACCTGCAGGCCGGGCTCGGCCAGTTCAAGCCGGATCAGCCCGGACAGGGCGCCGCCCACAAGCCCGGCCATGATGGCGAACAGGATGTAGAGGGTGCCGATGTCCTTGTGGTTGGTGGAGAAGAGCCACCGCACCAGGAAGGGCGGCTTGTGGTCGTGATCATCAGCGTGATGAACGGCGGATGCGTGGGCCATGTGTACTGTCCTGACCTCAGTTCGACGCCGGCGCCGCGGCGGGCGCAGACGTTGCGGAAGATGCCGGCGCTGCGGCGGGAGCCGCGGCAGGAGTTGCTGCGGGAGCCGAGGCCGGGATGACTGCTGGCGTGGCGGCAGGGGCGGCCGCGACAGCTGGCGCCGGAGCGCCGCCAACCTTGTAGCCACCCTTCGATGCGGTCCAGGCGTCGAAGTCGGCCTGGCTCACCGCGCGGACCTCGATGGGCATGTAGGCGTGCTGGGTACCGCAAAGCTCGCGGCAGTTACCATAGTAGACGCCGGGCTTCTCGATCGTGAACCAGGTCTCGTTCACGCGTCCGGGGACAGCATCCGCGATGACGCCGAAGGCCGGGACGGCGAAGGCGTGGATCACGTCCGCGCCCGTCACCAGCACCCTCACGGGCTTGCCCACGGGAACCACCAGGGGTTCGGTCGCGGCGAGGAGGTAGGGAACCTTCTGGGCGGCGGCCTTGTCCTCGGGCAGGACATTCGAGACGAATTCGCCGATCCCGTTGTCGGGATACTCATAGCCCCAGTACCACTGGTAGCCGGTGGCCTTCACCGTCATGTAGGGCTTGGGCATGTCGTGATAGGCGTAAAGGAGCCGGAACGAGAACACCGAGATGACGGTCAGGATCAGGATGGGAACAATGGTCCAGATCACCTCGACGACGGTGTTGTGGCTCCACTTCGCCGGGGTTGGATTCGCCTTCTTGTTGTAGCGGATCATGACCCAGACAAGCAGGCCAAGCACGAACAGCACGATGGCCGTGATGATCGGCAGAAGGATCGCGTCGTGGAAGAAGGTCGCGTCGTGCTTCAACGGGGTAACCCCCGGTTGAAGGCCGATCGCGCCAGGGGTCGGTTGCCCGACCAGGTTTGCGGCGGCCAGGGCTGGAAGCCCCCAGACCACCGTCATCGCAGTTACGGCTGCCGCTGCGAACCGCGCCCGAATGCCTTGAACCCTAGACTTCATGTCCCCTCGGTCGTTACTCGCGGACGATACGCGCCCGAAAGGGGCCGCCCCGCCGACGTCTGTGAACACCGCGCAGACGGTTGCCCGAAGCCCGGTCCTTCGGGGGCGTGCATACGCGCTCGCATCGAACTTGCCAAGCGGTCCAAACGCCTTTCAGAGGGTGTGTGGCAGGGTGACGTCGGGGCTCGCAGGCCCTATCTCTGAGGCCTTGCACCGCGACGGAGTCCCGCATGCCCAGCCTTCCCGAATCCGCCTCCCTGATCGAGACCCACGGCCTGGAGCCGGAAACGGCCCGGCGCGTGCTTGCGGATGCGGTCGGCGAGGCCGACGACGGCGAAATCTTCTTCGAACGGTCGCGCAGCGAGTCCTTCCTGTTCGATGACGGCCGGCTGAAATCCGCCGCCTTCGATACCTCCGACGGCTTCGGGCTGAGGGTGGTGGCGGGGGAGTCGGCCGGCTACGCCCACTCCAGCGAAGTCTCGGAGGCCGCCCTCAAGCGCGCCGCCGGCTCGGCCGCCCTTGCGCGCCGCGGCTATTCAGGCGTGGCGGACGCGGGCCCACGGCCGACCAACCGCCAGCTCTACGATCCGGTGGACCCCACCGATTCCCCGGACTTCGAGACCAAGGTCGCCCTGTTGCAGGAGATCGACGCCTGGTGCCGGGCCCGGGATCCCCGGGTGGTGCAGGTGATGGCCTCCCTCGCGGGCGAGCAGCGCACCGTCGAGATCCTGCGGGCCGACGGGCGGATCATCCGGGACGTCCGCCCCCTCTGCCGGGTCAATGTCCAGATCACGGTGGAGCGGGATGGCCGGCGGGAGACCGGGTTCGCCGGTGCCGGTGGCCGGGCCGGATTCGAGGCCTGGATCGCCCCCGACCGCTGGCGCGACCAGGCCGAGGAGGCCCTTCGCCAGGCCCTGGTCAACCTGGAGGCGGGGCCCTGCCCTGCCGGTGAGATGGACGTGGTGCTGGGCGCCGGCTGGAACGGCGTCCTGCTCCATGAGGCGGTGGGCCACGGGCTCGAGGGCGATTTCAACCGCAAGGGCTCCTCGGCCTTCGCCGGCCGGATCGGGGAACAGGTCGCCGCCCGAGGGGTGACGGTCTACGACGACGGCTCCCTCCCCGGCCGCCGGGGCTCGCTCACCGTCGACGACGAAGGCACGCCCACCAGCCGGACCGTGCTGATCGAGGATGGCATTCTGGTGGGCTACATGCATGACCGCATGAGCGCCCGCCTGATGGGCCTCAGCGCCACGGGCAACGGCCGGCGCCAGTCCTATGCCCACATCCCCATGCCGAGGATGACCAATACGGCGATGGAAGGCGGGAACACGCCCCGGGACGAAATGATCGCTTCGACGAAGCGGGGGCTCTACTGCGCCAACTTCGGCGGCGGCCAGGTCGACATCACCAATGGCAAGTTCGTCTTCCAGTGCACGGAGGCCTACCTCATCGAGGACGGCCAGATCACCCGTCCGGTGAAAGGCGCCACACTGATCGGCGACGGGCCGACGGCCCTGACCCGGGTCACCATGATCGGCGACGACTTCGACTTCGATCCCGGCGTCGGCGTCTGCGGCAAGTCGGGCCAGTCCGTGCCCGTGGGCGTCGGCCAGCCCTCGCTCAAGATCACCGGCCTGACGGTGGGCGGCTCCGGCGGCTGATCCCAGGCAACTGACCGCCCGTCGCCGGGCGGTCGGCCGTCAGGAGGCGGCGGTCTCCGCCTCGGCGTCGGTCCGGACCGGCTTGTCCGTGTGGGCCCAGCCGCGCACCAGGAAGCTGAGCAGGATAAACAGCAGACCAAACCCGACGCCCGCCCACCCAAGGGCCTGGAAGCCGCCGATGGCCGTGTCCAGGGCGAGCTTGGGATCGAGGACCTCGCCGCCGACCGACTCCGTGACCAGGAGCCCGGCAATAAAGCCGCCGACGAACTGGGCGATGGACGAGGCCAGGAACCAGACCGCCATCATGAAGGATACCACCCCCGGCAGGGTCAGCTTGGTGATCTCCGACAGGCCGACGGGCGACAGGAAGAGCTCGCCCGTGGTGTGCAGGAGGTAGAGCAGGCCGAGAAGGATCAGGGGCACCCGGAAGGCGCTGTCGTGCAGGCCGGCGCCCCAGACGACGATCAGGAAGCCAAGGCCGACCTGGACCAGGCCTAAGCCGAACTTCAGGGTCGGGTTCGGATCCTTCCCGCGACGTCCCAGCCAGGTCCACAGCGCAGCGAGCACGGGCGCAAAGATCAGGATGAAACCGGCGTTGAAAGACTGGGTTTGGGCGGCACCGACCGAGGTATCGATCCAGCTCCACCAGTTCGCCGGCTTCACGCCGATGGCGGCCAGCTGGTCGGGCGTGCCGAAGGGGATGCCTAGGAAGTGGCCCCCCGCCTGGGTCAGGGACAGGTCCACATTGGTCGAGGCGAAGAGGTTGAGCGAGGATCCCGCCTGCTCGAAGAGGGTGAAGAAGACCACCGACCCCAGCACCAGGATGGCGGCCAGTCCCATCCTCTGGCGCTCCACCGTGGTCTTGCAGACCCGGATGATGATCCAGGCCAGGGCCGCGATGGACAGTATGATGGCCGCAATCAGCGCGCCCCCGACCAGCTTGCTGTTCTGAACCGTCAGGAAGACGATACCGATGGCCAGGATCGACATGATGTAGGTCATCCACTCCCGGTTGACCAAGCCGGCGAAAGGCTCGCGCAGCTTCGCCGGGTTGGGCGGCTCGCCCTTGCCCTCGAGAAGGGGCTTGCCAAGCATGAAGACCACCCAGCCCAGGAACATGCCGACCCCGGCCAGGCCGAAGCCGGCCCACCAGCCGAAGTGCTGTCCCAGGAGGCCGCAGAGGATGGAGGCCCAGAAGGCCCCGAGATTGATGCCATAGTAATAGAGGGTGAAGCCGGAATCCCGTCGGGGATCGCCGTGCGGGTAGAGGTCCCCCACCACCGCGGAGATGTTGGGCTTCAGGAAGCCCACCCCGAGGATGATCAGCGAGACGGCGAAATAGAACATGCTGGTCGAGCCCGGGTCCTGGAGGGTCCGGATCTCGAACTGGCCGTCAGGGATCGACGCGGGCAGACCGGTCTCGATGGGAACCCCCGGAATGGTGATCCCGCCGCCCTCACGCGGTCCGAACTCGTACTTCTTGCCCTCCACCACGATGTGGGCCACGCGGTCGTCCATCCGGCCCTCGGCGGCAATCGGATAGACCCTCCCGCCATAGATCAGGTCCTGACGTGCCGGGGCACCCTCAAAGCCCATGGAGATGTGGCCCGCCACCAGCAGAAGCGCGCCAAAGGCGACGGCCTTGCGAGAGCCCAGCCAGCGGTCGGCGATGAATCCGCCGAGAAGCGGCAGGAGATAGACCAGGGCCGTGTAGGACGCATACACCG
>CAIWHQ010000107.1 GCA_903912465.1 uncultured Alphaproteobacteria bacterium
ACGAGCAGGGCTGGATCGACGGGAAGCCGGCGGACCCGCTTTCCGGTGGCCGCGAAGATGGCGTTGCAGAGGGCGGGCGGGGCCGGCGGCAGGGCCGGTTCGCCAAGTCCGGTCGGCGGATGGTCGGACAGGACGAAATGCACCTCGACGGGGGGCGCATCGGCGAACCGCATCAGACGGTAATCGTCGAAGTTACCCTGAACGACGGCGCCGCCCTCGAGGGTGATCTCCTGCCCCAGGGCGGCGGAGAGGCCGTCGAGGACCGAGCCCTGCACCTGGTTGATTGCCCCGGAAGGGTTGACGATCTGCCGGCCGACGTCGCCGGCCACCCAGACCTTCTCGACCCGGATCCGTCCGTCGTTCGCCACCCGGACCTGGACGACCTCGGCGAAGTAGCCGAGGTGGCTGAAGTGGAAGGCGACGCCCTGGCCCTGTCGCGGCGCCATGCGGGTGCGCCCCCAGCCGGAGACCTCGGCGACCTTCTTCAGGACCCCCCGCATCCGGGCGGCGTCGTAGCCGTCCCGTCCCGGCGTTCCCACCAGGCCCTGCTCGCCCAGGAGTTTGAGCCGGAAGGCGAGCGGATCGGCGCCCGCCGCATGCGCCAGCTCGTCGAGGAACCCCTGGACGGCGAAGGAGATCCCGTTGGAGCCTGGCGCGCGCAGGGGCCCTGTCGGGGTGGGACTGGGCAGGATGGAAAGCCCATAGCGGAAATTGGGCACGAAACGGGCGGGGAACTCAGTGGCGGACATGCCGGCCGACCGCGCCGTCTGTACGCCCTGTCCCGGGGTCAGGAAGTGGTCGTGCCAGGCCACCAGCTGGCCGGAGGCGTCCAGCCCGCCCTCGAAATTGTGCCACCCGGCCGGGCGGTAGAAGGCCTGGCGGATATCGTCCTCGCGGGTCCAGAGGAGCTTGACCGGCGCGCCGGTCTCCCGGGCGATCCAGGCAGCCTCGACCATGTACTCATTCGACAGGCGGCGGCCGAATCCCCCTCCGCACCGGACCAGGTGGACGGTGATGTCCTCGGGCCGGATACCCAGGGTCTTGGCCACCAGCTGCCGGCCGGACTCGGGGTTCTGGGTCGGCGCCCAGATCTCCATGCGGCCTTTGCTGTAATGCGCCGTGCAGTTCTGCGGCTCGAGGGCCGCATGGGCCAGGTAGGGATAGTGGTAGGTCGCTTCGATCCGCTTGGCAGCGCCCTTCAGGGCGGCGTCGACGTCGCCATCATGCCGCTCGATCCGGTCCACGCTCGACCGGGCGGTCGAGGCCATCCGGGCCTCCAGGTCGCGGCTGGACAGGCCAGGCTCGTTGGGTGCCTTCCATCGGATGTTGAGGCGGTCCCGCCCCTTGCGGGCCTGCCACCAGGTGTCTGCGACGACGGCCACTCCGGGGGACAGGGCCTCCGTCCCCCCAGCGCCTTCCACCCTGAAGGCCTTGCGCACACCCTTGACGGCACGGGCGGCGTCGAGGTCGGCCGCCTCCACACCCGCTCCGAAGACTGGCGCCTTCTCGAAGGTGGCGAACAGCATGCCGGGCACGACGACATCGATTCCGAACAGGGGCTTGCCGGTGACAATGGACGGCGTGTCCACCTGGGCCATGGGCTGGCCGATGATCCGGAAGTCCTTCGGGTCCTTGAGCTTGAGGCTTCTCGGATCGGGGGCTGGCAGGGCCGCTGCGGCAGAGGCAAGGGATCCATAACCTGCAGATCGGCCCGACGCCGCATGCACCACCCGTCCGGGCTCGGTAGAGCAGGTCGCAGGATCGACACCCCAGGACTTGGCGGCGGCGGCGATCAGCAGGGCCCGCCCCGTGGCACCGACCCGACGCAGTTCATCCCAGTGCAGGGGGGTCGACATGGACCCGCCAGCAAACTGGCGACCATAGAGGCTGGGATCGGAGTCTGCCTGGACGGTGCGCACCTTCGACCAGTCCGCATCCAGCTCCTCGGCGATCAACATGGGCATGGAGGTCTTCACCCCCTGGCCGATCTCTGGGTTCTTGCTGACCACCTCGACCCAGCCATCGGGCTGGACCGTGACGTAGGCGTTGAGACGGGCGGCAGACGCCGCTGCCTCGCCCTTTCCGGCCAGGCTGAAGCCCAGCACCAGGCCGCCGCCGCCAGCGGCCAGTTGAATCACCTCACGGCGCGACGCGCCATTTCCATCGGCCATGGTCAGGCCTCCCCGGTCTGGCCGGACGCCTGCCGCACCGCGGCCCGGATCCGGTTGTAAGTGGCACAGCGGCAAAGGTTTCCACTCATCGCCGCGTCGATTTCCTCGGCGCTGGGCTTGGGGTTCGACGCCAGCAGCGCCGTCGCCGACATGATCTGCCCAGGCTGGCAGTATCCGCACTGGGCGACATCAAGGTCCGCCCAGGCCTTCTGGACCCGCGCGCCAACCTCGGACTCGCCAATCCCCTCGATGGTGGTGACCTTGCCCTTTCCCACCGCCTCGACCGGAAGCGCGCAGGACCGCACAGGGGTCCCGTCGACGTGGACGGTGCAGGCGCCGCACTGGCCGATCCCGCAACCGAACTTCGGGCCCAGCACGCCCAGGGAGTCCCGCAGGACCCAGAGCAGGGGCGTATCGGGGTCGACATCGACGCGGCGGTTGCGGCCGTTGACGCTCAGGGTGAAGGCCATGAACTCGCTCCGTTTCTCTCCCCGTCCGGGGACCCGGTCTCCCGGACTCAATCCTACAGGACCGGCACTCAGCCGATCACGACCACATGGTCGGGCAGTTCGTTCGGGTTGTCGCCCTCGATGGGCGGGAAGTGCTCGGCAAGGACCGATCCGCAGATTTCCACCGCGGCCACAAAGCCTCCGGCGGCGTCACCGGTGCGGAGTCCTTTGACCAGCCTCGCCATGGCCTCGTTCCAGACCCCGGCATCGACGCGGGCGGCGATACCCTCGTCGGCGATGAGCTCGGCCATCCGTTCCCAT
>CAIWHQ010000108.1 GCA_903912465.1 uncultured Alphaproteobacteria bacterium
AGGGCTGCAGGACGTAGGACCGGATCTGGTGACCCCAGCCGATGTCGGTCTTTTGCTCCTGCAGGGCCTGGGCCTCGGCCTCCCGCTTCTGGAGTTCAAGCTCATAGAGCCGGGCGCGGAGCATGCGCCAGGCCTCATCGCGGTTCTGGTGCTGTGACCGGCCCATCTGGCAAGCCACGACCACGCCGGTCGGGATGTGGGTCAGGCGAACGGCGGAATCCGTCTTGTTGATGTGCTGGCCGCCGGCCCCCGAGGCCCGGTAGGTGTCGGTCCTGACGTCCGAAGGATTGATGTCGATGACGATGGTGTCGTCGACCACGGGATAGACCCAGACCGAGGCAAAGCTCGTATGCCGCTTGGCGGCGGAGTCGAAGGGCGAGATGCGGACAAGCCGGTGTACGCCCGCCTCCGTCTTCAGCCAGCCGTAGGCGTTGGTCCCCTTGATCTGGATCGTCGCCGACTTGATACCGACCTGCTCGCCGGAGGTTTCCTCGAGGAAGTCGACGGTCATGCCATGGGCGTTGGCCCAGCGGGTGTACATGCGCAGCAACATGCCCGCCCAGTCGCAGGACTCTGTGCCGCCGGCGCCGGAGTTCACTTCCAGGAAGGCCTCGTTGCCGTCGGCCTCTCCGGACAGCAGGGCCTCAAGCTCAGCCCGGGCTGCCCTGTCGCGGATGGCCTTGAGCTGGGCGCGAGCTTCTTCGAGGGTGGACTCGTCGTCTTCCTCATCGGCCAGTTCGGCATAGCCCACGGCGTCGGCCAGGTCCCGCTCAAGTCCGATCACGGCTTCGATCGAGGCTGAAAGTCGGGACCGCTCGCGACTGAGCGCCTGGGCCTCGCCGGGACGGTCCCAAAGGGTCGGGTCCTCGACCCGGGCGTTCATCTCATGAAGTTTGCGGAGGGCGACATCCCAGTCAAAGACGCCTCCTGAGCAGAGCAATCGTCTGCTCGATGTCAGCCTTCGCGGCCTCGACATCCACTCGCATGGAACTTCTCCTGCAACCCGGGCGGGCGGCTTAGCGCGGACGCCCCCCTAATACAATCCGTTCATCTCGTCCGGCCGGCGTACCGGGGCCGGCTGGGTTTCGCCCGAGCGGCGGTTCAGCTCCTCGTAACTGAGGGGCTTGGCCGGAAGCCCCTCAGGCGTGAGCGCAGAGGGCGTCACCACGATCTTCGGTTCCGTCCCGGGACGGAAGGCCTCGCGAACACCGTTGATGTTTACAAACTTGGCGTTCCGCGGGGCCTTGAAGTCCGTCCTGGGAAGGTCCTTCGCTGCGCCCCTCATGAAGTCGATGAAGATCGGCACCGCGGCCTTGGTTCCGGACTCTCCCTCACCCAGGCTGCGGTTATCATCGAACCCGACGAAGACGCCCACGACCATCTGCGGCGTGTAGCCGATGAACCAGGCTGACCGGTAGTTGTTGGTGGTCCCGGTCTTTCCGGCAATCGGGCGCCCGAGCGAGGAAACCGCCGACGCGGTGCCACGCTGGACGACTCCCTGCAGCATGGAGGTGACCTGATAAGCGGTGATGGGATCCAGCACCTGCTCGCCTCCGGGTGCGATACGCGGGCTCTCGGCACCCGTGAAGTCAGCGTCGCAGCGGGGGCAATCCCGACTGTCGGCCTTCAGGACAGTGCGTCCCTTGGGGTCCTGGACAAGCTCGATCAGATGCGGCTCGACCCTTCGGCCCCCATTCACGAAGGCGGCGTAGGCCGAGGTAATGGCGAGCGGTGTCGTCTCGCCGGCACCAAGGGCCATGGCCAGGACAGGCTGCATGCGCGGGACCACACCCATACGGATGGCGGTGTCCCGGACCTTCTTCATGCCCACGCCCTGCGCGAGGCGGACGGTCATTGTGTTCCGGGAAAGCTCAAGTCCACGCCTCAGCTGCATGGCGCCGTAGTAGGACCGGGAATAGTTCTCCGGTGACCAGGCCTCGCCGTCGCGACCTGCGACGGTGACCGGGGAGTCCAGCACGGTGCTGGCTGGCGTGTAGCCGTTTTCAAGCGCCGTGGCGTAGACGAAGGGTTTGAAGGTCGACCCGGGCTGCCGGCGCGCCTGGGTCGCCCGGTTGAAGCTGGAGAGCGAGAACGAGTACCCGCCCACCAGGGCCAGGACCCGTCCTGTCGCAGGCTCGACCACGACAAGGGCACCATTGACGGCGGGAACCTGCCGCAGCCGGAAACCTCCACCCGCCGCGGGGGCGACGAAGATGAGGTCGCCGACGTTCAGGCCTTTCCCACCGCGGGCCCAGGCGACATCAGCTGGCGCCAGCCAACCGCGGGCAGCATCCTTGCGGGTCTCGATCCGGACCCCCCTGCCGCTGGCCTCGGTCACGATGGCCACTTCCCAGTCCCGTCGCTCGGAGGGGGTCCGGAACCCGCCCGCCGCGGCTTCCCAGCCTGGCCCATAGGTGGTCCGCGCAAAGGCTCCACGCCAGCCGTGACGCCGGTCATAGACTTCGAGACCATTCATGAGGGCGCGCCGGGCATGGGACTGGACCTCAGGATCCAGCGTCGTGCGAACATAAAGGCCGCCCGAATCCAGCCGGTCGCCCAGGACCGCCCTTCCCTGCCTGCGGACCTCCTCGACGAAGTAGTCGGCATCGCGATAGCGCGTGCGTACCGGCGCAGCCTGGACCACGAGGTCCTCCGCCTTGGCCCGGGCGGCGGCCTCGGCCGTGATCCATTTGGCCTCGGCCATCTGGTCCAGGACCCAGTTCCTGCGGGTGATCGCCTGAGCCTTGCGGCGGATCGGATGATAGTTGTCCGGTCCCTTGGGCAGGGCTGCCAGGAAGGCCGCCTCGGAGAGGCTGATATCGCTGATCGACTTGCCGAAATAGTTGTAGGCGGCGGCACCGACGCCGAAGGACCTGTACCCGAGCCAGATTTCATTCAGGTAGAGCTCGAGGATCTGTTGCTTGGTGAGGGTCTCCTCCAGGCGGCGGGCAATGAGCGCTTCCTTGAACTTCCGTCCCAGGGTGACGTCATTGGTCAGGAGGACATTCTTTGCGACCTGTTGGGTGATGGTGGACCCGCCCTGCAGGCGACGCCCCTGGATCAGGCTCGGGACGGCCCGGCCAATAGCCCTTGCGAGCCCTGCGGGATCGACACCCTTGTGCTTGAAGAAGGACCGGTCTTCGGCGGCCAGGAAGGCCAGGGCCAGGTGGGGGGGTATGGTGTCGTAGGGAATGAAGATGCGCCGCTCACGGCTGAACTCCCCGATCAGGGTGCCATCCCAGGCGTAGGCGCGGGTGGAGGTCGGCGGCCGGTAGTCCACGAGGTCGCCGGCGTCCGGAAGGTCATGGAAGAGCCAGGCCGTATAGATGGCAATCGCCACGCCCCCGACCGCCACGAGGCTGAGAAGGGTCACCCCAGCAATGGCCAGCCATCTTTTCGGGGACTGCACGACAGGGACGCCTCCGCAGACGCCCACGCGCCCGCAATCCCCATCGTCTAGGGCGCGTTTCCGAAAAGGGGAAGCCGGATTCTGGCGTCGCCCCGGCTATCGGGAAGCCACCTGCACGTCGTTGCGGAAATAGGCCTCGATGGCGCTGGCGACGGCGGCGACAAGCCGGCCACGCGAGGCCGGATTGGCCAGAAGCGCCTCATCGGTGGGATTGGTAATGAAGCCCATCTCCAGGAGAACGGCGGGCACGTCCGGCGCCAGGAGAACGGCGAGACCGGCCTCTCTGTGACTGCGCCGCAACAGAGCCTGGTCGTCGCCGACCTCGTCGAGGAGGAGCTGGGCAAAGATAGCGGACCGGTTCTTGGTCGCCCTCTGGGTCAGGTCGAACAGGATGCCTGAGACGCTCTGGTCAGAGTGATATCCGGCCTTCATGAACCAGTCGTCGCGGGTGACAAGTCGCGCGGACCGGCCGACCGCCCTGTCCGCCAAGGTATAGACGCTGGCACCGCGGACGGACTCATCGGTCCCGGAGTCCGCATGCAGGGAAATGAAGAGGTGAGCGTTGGCTTTACGGGCGATCTGCACCCGGGTGTCGAGGGCCACGTAGACGTCCCGGTCGCGGGTCATCACGACCCGATAGCGCCCGGTGCGCTGAAGCCGGTCGCGCAGGGCCAGGGCCGCGGCAAGGGTCAGGTCCTTTTCCTGGTGGTCACCCCCAAGCGCACCCGGATCTGTTCCGCCATGGCCGGCGTCTATGACGACGATCTTCCGGGAGTCCGCCCGGGACTTGGCGGACTTCCGCGGGGCCGCGGCAGCGGTAGTCGAAGGCTGCCGAAGGGACGTCAGCCGGACGCTCTCCCCTGGCACCTGAAGCGGCGAAGCCATCTCGAAATCGATGACATATCGGTAGCCGGGCGAGCCTTCGCCGGGCGGCAGCAGGAAGCGCCGACGGACCGTCACGCCCACTGCAGTCTCCACCGACAGCCGGGCACCGCCTCCCGCCTGGGGCGTGACGGACCAGGCTCGGACCAGACCCCGCCCAGGCCCACGCATTGGAGCTTCGACCTCCGCATCGGCGAGGGAGACGACAATTTTTCCGCCGGCTTCGGACAGCAGACGCCCCGCCGCCTCACCGGACAGGTCGAGCACCAGACGCGTGGAAACGGTATCGCCGCCCAGACGGACGGATCGGAGGTCGGCCGCCTGGCTCACGGCGGGTGTGGCGAGGAAGAGGAAACCCCACCCGGCCAGGGCCAGGAGGAGCCAAACCTTGCGCCACCGCCTGTCAGACATCCACACCACGAAGACTTTTTCCTTCAGTTCCCGACTACCGCAGGTTGCGGCATGGATAACGCAAGGGCGTGGTGAAATCGTTAAGGACGCCGGGAAGCTGGCCTGCTCCGATCTTTTACTGGCGTCCGCGGCTTTTTTGCTGCAATTGAACGCTTCGGTCGTGCTGTGGTGCGATCGAGTACGGGGCCGCCGATGGCCTGCACGTGGCCCAGCGCCCGGCAGTCTCGGGGCTCCCGCTGCGGACGGCGAGCGTCCGCAAAACTGGAAACACGCCATGGGCTGCGCAGCTCGAGCCAAAACCCGGCCGGTCGATATCCGCGTTACAGACGCGCGAAGCGACGACCTGCGCAACCCTCGCCCCAACAGGCGCAGCCCGGGCTTTGGCCCTGAGGCGCGCTCCGGAGACCTATATGTCAAAGAAGATGCTTATCGACGCCGCCCACGCCGAAGAGACGCGCGTGGCGGTGATCGACGGAAATCGAATTGAAGAGTTTGATTTCGAGAGCCAGAGCCACAAACAGCTTCGCGGGAATATCTATCTCGCAAAGGTGACTCGGGTGGAGCCGTCGCTCCAGGCCGCCTTTATCGAGTACGGCGGTAACCGCCACGGCTTCCTCGCCTTCAACGAAATCCACCCCGACTACTACCAGATCCCTGTCGCCGACCGTGAAGCCCTCATGGCTGAGGCGGCCGCGGACGACGAGGAAGACGAGGTTGAGACCTCGCGTCCGGATGACGACAGCGAGGACGGCGAGGACGGCGCAGAGACCCTTTCGGGGGACGATGACGACGTCATGGAGCAGGAGGTCGCCCGCCGTCGCCGGCGACTGATGCGCCGCTACAAGATTCAGGAGGTGATCCGTCGCCGCCAGATCATGCTCATCCAGGTCGTCAAGGAAGAGCGCGGCAACAAGGGCGCGGCCCTGACCACCTACCTGTCCCTGGCCGGACGCTACTGCGTACTGATGCCGAACACCGCCAGCGGCGGCGGTATCTCCCGGAAAATCACCTCGGCCACGGACCGCAAGCGGCTGAAGACCGTCGTCCAGGGGCTGGACGTCCCGGATGGCATGGGCCTGATCGTCCGCACGGCCGGAGCCAAGCGCACCAAGTCCGAGATCCAGCGCGATTACGACTACCTGCTGCGGATGTGGGAGAACATCCGCGAGACCACCCTTCATTCCGTGGCACCTTCCCTCATCTACGAGGAAGAGGACCTGGTGAAGCGGACCATCCGTGACCTCTACGACAAGGACATCGACGAGGTCCTGGTCGAGGGGGAAGCGGGTTTCCGGGAGGCCCGGGACTTCATGCGGATGCTCATGCCCTCCCAGGCCCGCAAGGTTCAGCACTACCGCGAGCCGACGCCCCTCTTCGTTCGGCATAAGGTCGAGGACTATCTGGCCCAGATCTACACCCCCGTGGTGCCGCTGAAGTCCGGCGGGTATCTGGTGATCAACCAGACCGAAGCCCTCGTCGCCGTCGACGTCAATTCCGGCCGCGCCACACGCGAGCGGAATGTCGAGGCCACGGCCCTGCGGACAAACATGGAAGCCGCCGAGGAGACCGCCCGGCAACTCCGGCTGCGCGACCTGGCTGGCCTGGTCGTCATCGACTTCATCGATATGGATGAGTCGAAGAACAACCGCGCCGTCGAGAAAAAGCTCAAGGATGCCCTCAAGGAC
>CAIWHQ010000109.1 GCA_903912465.1 uncultured Alphaproteobacteria bacterium
ATGCCACCATCGGCGATCACGGGCACGCCGGTGTCGCGGGCGGCCCTGGCGGCGTCGGCAATGGCTGTAAGCTGGGGGACCCCCACGCCGGCGACGATCCGCGTGGTGCAGATCGAGCCGGGGCCGATGCCGACCTTCACGGCGTCCGCACCCGCATCGATCAGGGCCCGGGTCCCATCGTAGGTCGCCACGTTACCGGCGACGATCTGGACCCGGTTGGCCTCGCGACGAAGCCGGGCGACCGCCTTCAGGACATCGGCATTGTGCCCGTGCGCGGTGTCGATCACCACCACGTCGACGCCGGCGTCGATCAGGGCCATCGAGCGCTCGAAACCGCCGTCGCCCACCGTTGAGGCTGCACCGACCAGCAGGCGGCCCTGGGCATCCTTGGCGGCGAAGGGATGGGCCTGGGCCTTCTCCATGTCCTTGACCGTGATCAGGCCCACGGCCCGGTAGGCGTCATCGACGACGATCAGCCGCTCGATCTTGTGCCGCCGCAGGAGGTCGCGGGCCTCTTCCTGGGTGCAGCCTTCGCGCACGGTGACCAGGTTCTCTGAGGTCATCAGGGCGCGGGCCGGAACGTCGTCGCCATTCTCGAACCGCATGTCGCGGTTGGTGAGCATGCCCACCAGTCGCCCGGTGCCCGGCTCCACCACCGGGAAACCCGAAATCCGCCGCCGCGCCTTGATCTCGCGGATCTCCCGCAGGGGCGTTTCGGGGTGGATGGTCATGGGATTGATGACCATGCCGCTTTCGTAGCGCTTCACCTCTCGGACCTGATCGGCCTGTTCCTCGACCGTCAGGTTACGGTGCAGGATGCCCATGCCGCCAGCCTGGGCCATGGCGATCGCAAGTCGGCTCTCGGTCACGGTATCCATGGCCGAGGAAACAATCGGGATGTTGAGTTGTATCTCGCGGGTGAACCGGGTGGTGGTATCCACCTGCCCGGGCATGACCTCGGAAGCACCGGGTTCGAGCAAAACGTCGTCGAAGGTAAGGCCTTCGCGAATCTCCATGAGACTCTCCATTTTGCGAGCCGCGTATAAGGCCTAGGCGCCACACGAGGCAAGGGCGGCTTAGGGTCGGCCGCGGAATCCCGTCGCCACGATGTAGGTTTCCGAGGAATCCGGACGGCTGGCGGGTGGCTTGACGTTGCGGACCTGGGCGAAGCTGCGCTTCAGCCGGGTCAGGACCTCGCTGATCTCCCCGCCCTGGAAGGCCTTGGCGACGAAGGCGCCGCCAGGGGCCAGCACCGACTCGGCAAAGTCGACAGCGGCGTCGATCAATCCCACGATCCGCAGGTGATCCGTGCGCCGATGACCGACCGTGTTCGGCGCCATGTCCGAGATCACCAGGTCCGGGGGGCCCCCGAGCCGCTCCACCAGGAGGTCGCCGCAGGCCGGGTCCGTGAAGTCCATCTCCAGGATCTCGGCGGGCGGAAGGGGCTCCACGGGCAAAAGGTCAACGCCGACGATCCGGCGGATCCCCCGCTCCAGCGCCACCTGGGTCCAGCCGCCTGGAGCCGCGCCCAGGTCGATCACCCTCTGACCGGGCAGGAGAAGTCCGAAGCGATCTGCGATGTCCGTCAGCTTGTAGGCGGCCCGGCTCCGGTAGCCATGCGCGCGCGCCTTGGCCGCCCAGGGGTCGTTGATCTGCCGGGACAACCAGGCCTGGGATGAGGGCGTGCGCATCTTCGCGGTCTTCAGGCGCGCGGGCTTCCCCCGGCCCTCTTCCGAGCCGCCAGTCGGTGGCCGGACCATCTTTCTCCGGGGCGGAAGGGTCATTGGGCAGCCTCCCGAGCGCGGGGCCGCGGGCCTTGCCTGCGACGCGACTGACCGGACATCAGAGACAGCAGGATACCTTCGCGCAGGCCACGATCGGCGACACGGACACGTTCGCAGGGCCAGAGTTCCTGGACCGCCTGAAGGATAGCGGCACCGGCCAGCACGAGGTCGGCCCGCTCGGGACCTATGCAGGGCTGGGCGCCGCGCTCGGCCAGGTTCATTGCGATCAGTCGATTGGAGGCGGCCTCGCAGTCCGCCCGGGTCATCCAGATGCCGTCCACCTGGCTGCGGTCATAGCGGGGAAGGTCCAGATGCACTCCGGCAAGGCTGGTGATGGCACCAGAGGTGCCGACGATATGCGCCCGCCCAGCTGTGAAGGCCGGCCTGAGGACCTCGGCCCCGGGGAAGTCCTCGAGCCGGGACCGGAAGCAGTCAACCATGCTCCGGAACCAGTCCTGCGAGGACTGAACACCCTCGGGGAATTGCTCAGCCAGGGTCACAACGCCCAGGGGGATGGAGCGCCAGGCCCGGATCGGAGGCCTGTCCGGCGAGAGCCGCCCGCCCAAGCCGTCCGGACTGCGCCCGGAAAGATCCACCCAGGACAGCTCCGTGGAGCCGCCCCCAACATCCACCACCAGAGCGGCGGCGTCGGTGCGGTCAAGGAGGTTCAGACACCCGGCGACGGAAAGCCGCGCCTCCTCCTTGGGGGAAATCACCTCGAGCCTCAGTCCGGTCTCGGCGGCGACACGCTCAATGAATTCCGAGCCATTCTGGGCGGAGCGACAAGCCTGGGTGGCGATGGCCTTGAAACGCGAGACACCGCGACGCCGCACCTTATCGGCGCTCACCTTGAGCGCGGCCAGGGCCCGCTCCATGGCCGCCTCTGAAAGGCGGCCGGTCTGGGAGAGCCCCTCCCCGAGTCGAACGATGCGCGAATAGGCGTCCACCACCCGGAAGCCCCGTCCGTTTGGAGTCGCGATCAGGAGGCGGCAGTTGTTGGTGCCGAGGTCGAGGGCCCCGTACAGCACCTTGCCTCCGTCTCCCTCGCCCCGATCACGGCCATGTTGCGCAACGCCGGGCGCGCGCGAAGCCTGTGCCATGGACACTGGTCCCATTTGGGCGCGACAGGTCGCCGCGCCATTTCTCGTCCAGCCTAACCGAGCCCTGACCTTCCCGGAAGGCGTCTTGCAGCGCACCCGGATTGAATTAGGTATAGGCGGTGGCTCCTGGGGGCCGGAGAAATTTGTCATGAACGTTCAGAGAGACGCGGGCGGAGCGGATCGGCAGTCGTCGCCGATCATCCGCGAAGCCAAGTTCGCGATCGGCGATGTGGTGCGTCACCGCGTGTTTCCCTTCAGAGGCGTGATCTTCGACGTCGATCCCACCTTCAACAATACCGAGGAATGGTGGCTATCCATTCCCGAGCATGTCCGCCCGCGGAAGGACCAGCCTTTCTACCATCTGCTCGCCGAGAACGATGAGAGCGCCTATGTCGCCTATGTCTCGGAGCAGAACCTGTTGGTGGATGAGACGGGCGAACCCGTTGGCCATCCCCAGGCGCCAGAGATCTTCGAGGCGTTTGAACCCGGTCGCTACAAACTGAGACCCCGGATCAGCAACTGACTTGGCGCATCAATAGTCCCGACGCCAGCGCACAGACAGAGTATTTCCCCCCTCTCCGGAAAGCTTGGAAATCAGCCGTAGCGAGCGGCTGACGTTCCATTCGACCTGCGCAGAACCTCCCTCGCGGCCGCCACCTGTCACGATCAGAAGTACATTTTCAGTCAGGTACTTACCGCCAGACACCTCAACGCCGTCGCCATCACCTCCACCTGCAAAGCTGAGCCGATCAAGACCTGTGAGTCCCCTCAGGTTGCCGATGACGTCCAGCCCGCCACCGCCAGCCATGGACGCCACGGCCGAGGCCAGCTGGGCGGTCTCCAGGGGCGACAACTGGGATGCCGAGCGACCGAACAGGACCTGCGAGAAAATCTCGTCCGTCGGCAGGGGCGGGGTCGAGGTCAGGGTGATCTCTGGCTTCGCCGCTGTTCCGCGGATGCGCACGATCGCCGTCAAAGCCGAATCCGCGCGCACCGCCGCCAGGTCCAGCCGGATCCGGGCAGGGTCCTCGGAAAGGTAGACCACCCCCGAGGGATCGATCTCGAAGCGTTTATCGGCAAAGGCGTAGGATCCCCGCACGACCCGCGCCAGTCCTGTAAGGCGCGGGCGCGCAGAGGTGCCGGTGACGCGGGCGTCCACCGACATCTCAAGGTCCAGTCCCTGACCCCGGATGAAGACCTGTTGCGGAGCCTTCAGCGACACGTCCAGGGCGACGGCGGGCCCCGCCCCCCGGCCCTCCGCCTTGCGGCCCACGAGCACGGGCTGGTTGATCTCGGTGACGGCAAGCGGAGTCACACCGGCTGGGGTCGGAGCGGCCGCCCTGACGTCCGCCCGGTTGATGGTCAGTCCACCCTGGAGGGTGACCCGACCGTCACCTGCCCTGGTCACCGACGCCTGACCCGAGGCGGTCGCCGTAGCCAGTTCATTATCAATAACCCGGAAATTGAGGAGGTCGAGCCGGAACGAGCTCGGGGCCCCCTCCTTCAGGGAGATCAGGCCCGAACCCGAAAGTGTGCCGCCCTGCCCGTCTGCCCCTGTTGCACGGTCGATCTGGATTGCAGTCTCCGACAGGCGGGACCGGACGGTGACGTTCCTCAGCACGAGGCCGGTTGCTGCGTCCGTGAAGGCTCCGTTCTCGATTTCCGCACCCCCGTCAGCCCGCGGCGCAGCAAGTGTCCCGGACAACTCGCCCCGAAGCGCGACGAGGCCGCTGAGGGTCTGGTCACCGCCGACAAACAGGTCCCAGAGGGGCCGGATTTCACCATTGGCCTGGATTCGCCCCCGCAATGGGCGCTCCCTTTCCAGCTGGATCAGAAGCGGCGCGAGGCGGGTTCGGACGGGTACGTCGACTTCACCGTGAGCCTTCATGCCCTGGGCATTGGAAAGGTCGGCCTGCAGGGCCAATTGCTCGTTCGACAGGTCCGCTCGGAACTGCCCGTTTATGCCAAGGGAGGCTTCACTGTCCCTGGCCCGGACATCCGCAAGACTCCCATTCGCCTGCCCCACCAGATGGGGTCCCTTGCCCTCGACCCTGAAGTCAGCATCCAGGCGACCCGCGAGATCCGGGTTGATGAAGCTGGCCGGCATGTCATCGAGTCGTCCGGTTGCCCGGGCCATGCCAGGGCCAGAGGCAAGATCAAGCGCCACGGATCCCGCCTTATCGATGCCGAAGCGCAACCGCGCGCGCCGCTCGGCACCGGCGAGTTCAAGCACCGCCGTCTCGGTGGTGCGCACACGCCGGCCTCCGGCCTCGCCGGCACCATCGAAGTCGATCCGGAACCGCTCGCCCTGCTGGGCGGCGAGGCCCCGGCCCTCAAGCGCCCAGTCCCCTGAATTGGTCTGGCCACGGGCGGTCAGTTCGAAGGGCAGGCGTGACAGGGGGCCCTGGGCGGAGAGACGCCCGGCGACGATGGAGATCCCCTCTCCAGGAAGAAGGGCGTTGCGGGCGACAAGGTCTGCGTCGATCCATGGACCTGAACCCCTTCGATCCTCCAGCCGCACCTTTCCCGTTACAAGTCCCTCGGCAAGAAAGGCACCGGGCTTGAGTTCGATTGTGAGGTCCGCCGCCGAAGCCCCGCCGCCGACCAAGGTCGCCTGACCTCCGGCTCGCAAGCCGCCAGCATCCACCTGGATGTCGCTGAGCCGGATACCACCCTCCGGGAAGGCGAACTGGGTGCGCGCCGAAGACGGACCATAGGGGCTCGTAGCCCTGACCTGTGCAGACCCGCCGGAGCGAGACCAGTCCAGGTCAAGTTGAGCCCCGGTAAGGGACATCCCAGGCAGTTGAATGGCATCAAACGCAGCGGTCATGGTCAGCTTGGGTGCGCTTATTCTGCCCCCTAGGCGTCCCGTCCCGGAAGCCTTCCCCGAGACCTCAACCGGCCCGGCACCAAAGGGTCCCGACGCGGACCATTCCAGCCGCCCCGTAATCGCATCCCCCTCCAGTCCAGCGCCTGGAGCCCGCACCTGGATCGCCGCCCCGCGCAGGTCGAGACGTTCGAACCTCAGGCTTCGGTTACGGAAGAAGAACCGCGCGTCGAGGTCCGGAGACCCGCCCAGAAGTCGGTCGAGTTCCTTGAGACCGGTCGCCAGCTTGTCACCGCGGGCGCTTACCGTGACTTCCCAGGGCGACTGAGCCTTCGGCAGCCGTGCACTCCAACGGGCGGTCAATCCCCCGGAAGCCCCCGGCAGGCCGGCGTCGAGTCGGCTGACCGAGGCGTTGCCTGCAAAGGCGAGCCCCCCGAGAAGGCTTCGCCTTCCCGACCCCGAGGCCCGGAAGCCCGCCCCGGCAGCCTTCATGTCCTCGATCAGGATCTCGCCGTCATCCTGCCTTGCGACTTTAAGGTTCACGGACGGCGAAGCACCCAGCAGGGCATAGACAAGTCCTTCCCCGCGCCCGCCGCCGCCCTGGATACGGGCGTTCAGCCCAATCCGTCCCTTCCGGGACTCCAGTGCGATCGGGCCCGAGGCCGATCCGAGCCGATAGCCTGCAAGCCCCATCTGCTCGACACGGCCCTCCCCGGTGAAGTTCCAGGTCTCCAGGTCGCCAAGAAGTTGGCCGGAAATGCGCGCCCGCCCTGCGTCCACGCCGGCGTCGAGGATGCGACCGAGCGCGGGTGTCGTGACCTGGACATCCAGACCCTTCTCCCCAATCCGCCGTTGCTTGAAGTCGAGGGGCCCGCGGATAAGCGCCGAGGCCGCATCGGTCGCCAGGGTCAGGGTCGCGATGTAAGCTCCGCGGTCGTCCGCGAGACCCTCGGCGCGGCCGTCCAACTTCACGCGCCCACCAATTCGCTGAGCAATGGGTCGCGTGAGGCTCGAGGCAGCCAGGTCAATCTGGCCCGAAAGGGTTCCGGACCTCGGGCTCCAGGCTCCGCTGAGGGCGACGGGCTGGTCATCCCCGGAGCGCAGGTCAGCCCGCACGCGCCCCTGATCCATTCGGCCATCTGCGTCCAGGGTCATCCGGAACGGCCTGTCCGCAGGCAGTCCCAGCACCCCGGCGAGTGCGCCGCCGTTGGCCTCCAGAGCCTCGGCGTGAAGCTTGAGGGGGCGGCCCTTGCCGACATCCAGAACAGCGTCCAGGTGGTCGCCGTCATGCAGCAGGCTCACGGCCTTCAGGCCTGCGGAATATCCCCCATCGGCTCGCCGCGCCTGAAGCCCTCCCTTCACGGTGAACAACCCTCGGCGGGTACTGAAGGCCGGATCGCTCTCGATTAAGGTCGATAGCCTCGTGACCGTAACCGTCACGGGCAGGGGCTTGTTCGGCTTGGGGGGGCCAAGTACCGGACGCCGAAGGATGTGCACACGGTCAGCGGACGCAGACTCCAGCAGAACCTCCCGCGCCAATAGCCGGGTGGGCTTCCAGGTCACGTCCAGGGATCGGGCTTCCAGCCAGATCCCGTCGGCGTCCCGGATGGCCAGCCGGTCAACGGCCACGCGGCCGAGCGGATCGCCGGACAGGCCGCTGACCTCAAGGTGTCCAAGTCGGCCCGCCGGGAGGCCATCTGCGACGGACTCGATCAGGGACAGTGCCGTCGGCGTGCGAAGGACGAAGGGTGTGGACAGAGCAAGGCCCACCAGGGCGACCACAACCACGCCCAGGGCGCTCAGCCAGGGCCTGAGGCGCCGCTTTCGGGCCTGCCTCCCAGGAGGCGCGGTGTCAGACTCGCCGGTCAAAAGCTCTGACCGATGCTGACATAGATCTGGTAGCTCGGGTCGTCGTCCCTTGGGTTCAGCGGAACCGCAAGGTCGAAGCGGATGGGGCCAAAGCCGAGGTTGTAGCGGACGCCAAGCCCGACGCCGACGCTGAGGTCCGTGAAGTCAGGGGTCTGGGATAAACCCACGGCGCCGGCATCCACAAAGGCCACGATACCCCACTGGGAGGTCAGGTCATGGCGGACCTCGCCCGAGACCTCCACCAGCGAGAGCCCGCCTGCTGGGGTATTGTCCGGGAAATGAGGACCGACGCCCTGATAGACGTACCCCCTCACCGAGCCACCGCCGCCCGCATAGTACCTCCGGGAGGCGGGGACGCCGGACGGGGTTCCGCCGAGGATTGATCCGGCCTTTGCCCGTCCTGCCAGGATGGTGTGTCTGTTGGCCGCCAGCGGCAGGTAAGCGGAGCCCTGCAGGCTTGCCTTGACGTAGCTGAGGGTGGCGCTGCCGGTGATCGCTGTCGGTTCAGCTCTTGCGTCGACCCGCCAGCCCGACCTGGGATCGAGGATATCGTCCGTTCCGTCATAGGCCATGGCGCCCAGAAGGGATGCGATCACCTGCTCCCGGGTGCGGATCGAAACATACGACACCTCGCGTTCCCGCGTCTGGCTGTACTCCAGCGCGGCACCCACCGTCAGGTAGGACACCTCGGACCTCCGTCGCTCGACGTCCACACGGACTTCCAGGCCGGCCTCGTCATAGGCCGAGGTTTCGCGGTTGTAGGCCGCCGCATAGCCGTTGAGCGACTGGCGAAAGCGACGCCAGTGCGGCAGGGAGATCTCTGCGCCCAACCGACTGTCGACGGTGGAGGCGCGGGCGAAGATGGCGCTCGTGTCTGCGAAACCGAAGCGGTTGAAGAGGCTCCACCGCATGTCGGCCCCAAGGCCCTCGCTGCTCGCGTAACTTGCGCCCGCCTCCAGCCGGTGGGGCCGCCTGTCTTCAACGGTGACAATGACGTTCCTGGGACCGTCTTCACCAGCGGTCTCGGGAGACGCCAGGGAGACTGAGACCTGGTCATAGACCCCTGTCTCGACGAGCCGCTTTTCGAGGTCCGACAAGGTCTCTGGAACATAGAGGACACCGCTTGCCCAGGGCGCCAGGGAGGCCAGCCAGTCGCCCCGGGTTCGCCCCTCAGTTTCCAGGCGCACGCCACCCAGCCGGGCGATGGCTCCGGCACTGATCCGATAGGTCGGCCTGAGGGTCCGGTCAGCGTGGTCGACGATGACTTCCCTCGGGCCGATGAAGGCGTCCGCGTAGCCTTCCTTCTGAATTGCCGACAGGACCCTGGCCTCGGCGGAAACCACGTCGATTGCCCGGGCCGGCTGACCGGGTTCGAGCCCCAGCTGACTGAACCCGAGGGCCTGCAGAGCGTCCGGCGGCGCGGGCTCGACCCATTCGATCCGGGGTTCGGCGACCTGGAATCGGGGTCCGATGGAGACATCGACGAAGGGTTCCGCCACGGCGTCATCAGAGATGCCTGGCTGGATGTTGAATTCGTAATAGCCTTCCGAACGCAGGACCGCAGCAGCCTCTCCAGATGCGGTGTTGGCCCTCTGCCGAGCGTCGAAACGGCTACGGATCGGACGTTCCGTGGTCCCGATCGCAGTCTCGATCCTTGCCCGGAGATCCGCCGGCAGGTCGCCCCGTACACGGGCGCGCACAAATGGGGTCGCCGCCGCCGCGAGGTCCGCGGTCATTAGGCTGAGCCCGAGAAGCCCCGCCGCCAGGATCCGCCTCTGAAACCGTCGCATCCAGGTCAAGCGTGCGCCCCCTCAATACGGGTGAGATAGCCTGCCAGGTGACCCTCTGTCATCCGCCGTAGCGAAGGGGCCCAGCGCCCAGTTTTCCGGCAGGTGCCCAAAAATGAGGCGGAGGCGGGGGTGGCAGTCGCCAAAGCCGGCTTCCCACTCTATGCAGGTCGCTCAATGTCTAGGCTTTTCCCTTGTCGTATCCGAACGGAAGGGAGCACCGGGTGAGATACGCTTTGGCCGATCCTTCTCATCCGTCCGGCGGACGCGCCGCGACGGTGAATCCCTACGACGAGATGATGGATCCGACGGGAGAGGTGAGGCCTCACTACGCGGCCCTCGCCCGGCGCGTTGCCTCGCTTGCAGACGAAGACCTCGCGGAACGCCAGCGTCTGCTCGAGCGCTTCTTCCTGCTGCAAGGCATCACTTTCACAGTGTACGGGGCCGAGAGCTCGACCGAGCGGATCATTCCCACTGATCTTCTGCCCCGGATCATACCGGCGACAGAATGGGCGACGATCGAGGCGGGGCTGACCCAGCGCCTGAAGGCGCTCAACATGTTCCTCGCCGATATCTACAGCGACCAGAAGATCCTGATGGACGGCGTCGTTCCGCGGGAACTTGTCCTTGGGGCCCCCTCCTACCGGCGCGAAATGCTGAACCTTTTCGTGCCGCACCAGGCCTATGCCAACGTCTGCGGCAGCGATCTCATCCGCAAGCCGGATGGCGGGTTCGCCGTTCTCGAGGACAACCTTCGGGTGCCGTCGGGCGTTTCCTACATGCTGGCGAACCGGGAAGCCGCCAAGCGTACCTTCCCGGGTTCGTTCCGGATGGCCGGGGTCCGCCGGATCGAGGAGTACCCGGACCTCCTGCTCTCCACCCTCCGGAGCATGGCCGCCGACTGGCGTCCCAACCCCCAGGTCGTCGTCCTGACGCCGGGCGTCTACAACTCGGCCTACTTCGAGCACGCCTACCTCGCCCGGCTCATGGGCGTACCCCTGGTCGAGGGGCGCGACCTCGTGACCCATGACAACATGGTCTACATGCGCACCACCACCGGTCTACGCAGGGTGGACGTGATCTATAGACGCGTGGATGACGATTTCATCGACCCACTTACATTCCGCAGGGACTCAAGCCTGGGAGTCGCCGGTCTCTTCAACGCCTACCGCGCCGGCAATATCGTGATCTGCAACGCCCCGGGCACAGGCGTGGCCGATGACAAGGCGGTTTACGCCTATGTCCCCGAAATCATCAGCTACTACCTGGGGGAGGACGCCATCCTGCCCAACATCGAGACCTATCTGTGCCGCCAACCGTCGCAGCTTTCCCATGTGCTGGCCAATCTCGACAGCCTGGTGGTCAAGGCCGTGGGTGCTTCGGGTGGCTATGGAATGCTGGTCGGTCCCCACGCCACGCAGGCGGAGCGAGAGGCCTTCGCCGATGCCCTGAAGGCGAACCCGGATAACTATATCGCCCAGCCCACCATCCAGCTGTCGACGGCCCCCTGCCTGATCGATGGTGCCATCGACCCGAGGCACGTCGACCTGCGCCCCTTCATCCTGTCGGGTGACAAGATACGGGTGACCCCTGGTGCCCTCACCCGGGTCGCCCTGCGCAAGGGCTCCCTGGTGGTGAACTCCAGTCAGGGTGGAGGCTCCAAGGACACCTGGGTCCTTGGCGAAGGCGACGGCCAGGAGGCCCGGCCATGATGCTCGCCCGGGTGGCAGATAGCCTCTACTGGATCGGGCGATATGTGGAGCGCGCTGAGCATATGTGCCGGCTCGCTGACGTTCTCCTCAACTCCACCCTCGACAGGACCGAGAGCTCGGGACAAGTGGCAGACATGGTGATCTCGGCCATCACCGACGGACACCACGATGCACCGCTCTCGCCCTGGGACGCTGCCCTGGCGATTACCATGGACAGCGAAAACGGCGACTCCGTCACCGCGGCCCTCGCCCGGGCCCGGGAGAATGCCCGCCAGGTCCGCGACCAGTTGACCACGGAGACCTGGGAGCGGCTGAACCTGATCCACCTGCGGGTGACAGGCGAAGGTGCCGCCCGCGACTTCTCCGACGCCCCCTCCCAGTTCCTGCACGACATCATCGCCGACCTGCACCTCTTCAAGGGCGCGGCGGATGCCACCATGAGCCACGGTGAAGGCTGGGGCTTTCTGCAACTCGGCGTGTTCATCGAGCGCGCCCAGTTGATCGGCAAACTCCTGCAGGCCGGCTTTGGGCGGAGCCTGGGTCGGCCCGTCACTGAGCATGCCGCCATGACAGCCCTGCTTCGAATGAGCTGCGCCCTCGAGCCCTACCTGCGCAAACACACGGCCGACATCCAGCCAAGCCTGATCCGCCAGTTCCTGATGTTCGACGAGGACTTTCCCAGGTCGCTCAGATTCTCCACGGCCCGGATCGAGGAACACCTGTCGAGCGTCGGTCGAAATGTGGACCTTGGGGGTGGGGCGGGTCCCGAGCGGATTGCAGGAAGGCTGAAGGCCCGGCTCCTCTATGCAGATCCTGAGGCCCTAGGGGGCGAGGAGTCCGACAATCTGGTGGCTACCGTGCTGGAGGAATGCGCCCGGCTTCATGCAGGGATCTACGACACCTTTGTCGCCTACTCCCTGGAAATGCGGCTTCCCGCCTAGGAAATCCCATGCTGCTCGAAGTCAGACACGTCACCCGCTACCACTATGCGGCGCCCGTCCGAGAGAGCCTGATGGAGGTCTGGATGCAGCCCCGAAAGACGCCCCAGCAACGCTTGACCAGCTTTGATCTCGAGCTGGATCCCGCCGCCCAGGTCTTCTCCTACGCAGACCCCTACGGTAACGCCGTCTACCATTTCGATGTTCCGCATCCTCATGATCAGCTGACCATTACCGCGCGATCCGTAGTCGAGACCGCCGCGCCGGACCCCCTGCCCGAGGCTCTGGACCCCGGTGAATGGGACCGCCTGAAGAGTGACAGTGTCCTCGGAGACAATTTTGACTTCCTGAGGCTCCAGGGGTTCTGCATCGAAACCGACGCCCTCAGGAACTTTGTCGCCGAACGGGGACTCGACAGGCTGAGGGAGCATGACCCGCTGACAGCCATAAGACGCCTGTCAGAAGTCATCTATGAGGCCTTTGACTATGAGCCTGGCGTCACGGATGCGGAGAGCCCGATCGACCTGGCCCTGTCCGCCCGTAGGGGCGTCTGCCAGGACTTCGCCCACATCATGATCACCATATGCCGCAGCTGGGGCATACCGACGCGATATGTCTCAGGCTACCTGTTTACCGATCGCGAAGGGGGGGACCGTTCGGATCCCGAGGCCTCCCACGCCTGGGTCGAGGTGTTCCTTCCCTCCACCCGATGGATCGGCTTTGACCCGACGAACAACTCCCTGGCCGGAGAGCGGCACATCTCTGCAGCCATCGGCAGGGATTATGCCGACGTCCCGCCGTCGCGCGGCGTCTACAAGGGCGAGGCGGAAAGCCAGCTGGCGGTCGGGGTGAACGTGCGTCGCGCCCGGGTCATGTCCGGGGAACCCGAGTTCATCGGCCTTGCAAGCCCGAGTTTTGCCCGCGGGGGCGGACGCCGCCGACCCGGCTCCGGTGCCTTCCTCCTCGAGCGCCAACAGCAGCAGCAACAGCAATAGCCTGTCCGCCAAACTAGTTGCACTCTGAGTGTCGATATCTCAATCTAGCCCCTGGTATCAGGGGGGGAAGAGCGTGCACCTGTGGCTTGCCGCTGGAGATGCAGTCTGGTCACACAGGGACAATAGCCCCTCGGATCAACCTGCGACGTCCGGCTTACGAAGCCCCCTGAAGCCTGCGCCAAGAATGGCCAAGGAAAGGACCTCGACCAGGATGGGCGTCAACTGGTTGAAGGTGAACCCCGCCATAACGAGGTTGAGAAGCCGTCCCGCAAGCGCGGCACCCAAGAGGCAGATCGGTCCCAGAAGGGCGCGGCCGTCCGCCTTGATGGCGGCGAAGAGGGCCAGGCCGCCGGTCGCCGCAAAGAGACCGGCAAAGTCAGCCCTGAGGGACGCCTGGCCCAACTCGCCATTCACCAGAAGCCCGAACTGGGCGGCTGCAGCGGCCGGATCCACCCAGATCCGTGCAGCCAGCACCAGCGCAAGCAGCCCCAGCGCACCCACGACAACTCTCAAAGCCAACATCCAAACCCCCCCGTTCAGGTCCCAATCCTGGGAGCCTATGCGAGGCCGGCCCGACTCGACAACGCCCCCGAGGGAGATTCCGAATGGCGCTTGAATACGAACTCTACTGGTCCTTCCGGTCTCCCTACTCCTACCTGATCACCCCAAGGCTGGTGGAACTGGAAGCGAAGTACGACGTCACCTGTCGCGTCCGCCCGGTCTATCCTCTGGCGGTCCGCACGCCGGAATTCTTCGAGGGGCGCGATCCCCTCTGGTTCTCCTACCTGATGCTGGACACCCGGCGAGAGGCCGAGTTCCTGGGCCTGCCCTTCCGCTGGCCCCGGCCGGACCCGGTCTATATGGACATGGCGACCGGGACCTATCCAAAGGAACAACCCTACATCCACCGCCTGACCCGGCTGGGCGTCCTCGCCGCCGAGGCAGGCCGGGGCTTGGCCTTCCTGCAGGAGGTCAGCACGGCGATCTGGAGCGGCCAGGTGGACAACTGGCACGAGGGCGATCACCTGGCGGACGCCACGCGGCGCGCCGGGCTGGACCCTGAGGCGCTGTTTGATCGCGTTGAGGCCGAGGCTGAGCGGCTTCACGCCGTGATCGAGGATAACCAGGTCGCTCAGCGCCAGGCCGGCCACTACGGCGTGCCCATGATGACCTTCAACAACGAGCCCTTCTTCGGCCAGGACCGCATGGACCAGTTCCATTGGCGCCTGGAGCAGCAGGGCCTTTCCCCCCGCAAGACCGCCTGAGGAGGCGAACCGATGAAATTCCTAAAAGTCCTCGGCATCGGACTGCTTATCCTGGCGGGCCTCGGAGCCCTCGCCTGGGTCAATCGCTTTACCGTTCTGAGCCTGATCGCCCAGTCCCGGCTTCCCCATGTCGCGCCTAACCGGGAGGTGGTCTGGGAACCGGGGCCAGCGGATCGGCCGCCAGCCAGTGGCCGTCCCAACGTCATCTTCATCCTGGTGGATGACATGGGCTTCAATGACCTGACCCTCAACGGAGGCGTGGCCGGAGGGGCTGTTCCGACGCCGAACATGGACTCCCTCGGCCGCGACGGCGTCGTCTTTGACAATGGCTATTCAGGCAACGCCACCTGCGCACCTTCCCGCGCTTCGCTGATGACCGGGCGCTATGCAACCCGCATGGGCATGGAGTTCACCCCGGCACCGGTCGCCTTTCAACGCATGGTGGGAACGTCCGCCGAGCCCGGTGTCATTGTCCGGCCCAAGTTCTTCAAGGAGAGGGTCAAGGACGTTCCGCCGATGGAGTCCATGGCGGTACCCGCCAGCGAGATCACCGTCGCCGAACTTCTCAAGCGCCAAGGTTACCAAACGCTCCATTTGGGCAAATGGCATCTCGGAGCCAATCCCGGATCGCGACCGGAGGACCGTGGCTTCGACGAGAGCCTGGGCTTCATGTCGGGCGGGTCCCTGTTCCTTCCGGTCGGGGACAAGTCGGTGGTCAACTCCAAGCAGCCCTGGGACCCGATCGATCGGTTCCTGTGGCCGAACCTTCCCTACATGGTCCAGTACAATGGCTCGGAAATGTTCGCCCCCAAGGGCTACATGACCGACTACCTGACAGATGAGGCGGTGCGGGCGATCCGCGCCAACCGGAACCGGCCCTTCTTCATGTACTTCGCCCCCAACGCGATCCACACCCCGCTGCAGGCCACGCGTGAAGACTACGACGCCCTGCCCCAGATCAAGGACCACCGCCTCCGGGTCTACGCCGCCATGGTGCGCAACCTCGATCGTAACGTCGGGCGGATCCTGACGACCCTCCGTCAGGAAGGACTGGAAAAGGACACCCTGATCGTCTTCACCAGCGACAACGGCGGCGCCGGCTACATCGGTCTCGATGACATCAACAAGCCCTACCGGGGCTGGAAATCGACCTTCTTCGAAGGGGGAATCCACACGCCTTTCTTGATGAAGTGGCCAGGCGGGCTGCCCGCCGGAACCCGGTATCCCAATCCGGTCGGGCACGTGGACATCTTCTCGACCATCGCCGGGGCTGCGGGCGCTGCGCTTCCAAAGGATAGGATCATCGACGGGGTCGACCTGGCTCCCTATGCGAATGGCAAGATCAAGGGACGCCCGCACCAGACCCTGTTCTGGCGTTCAGGCCAGTACAAGGCCGTGCGCGATGGCGACTGGAAGCTCCAGAGCAACGAGGCGCGCTCCAAGGTATGGCTCCATAACCTGGCGACGGACCCGACGGAAAAAGTCGACCTCGCAGCCAAGGAGCCCGAGCGGGTCAAGGCCATGCTCGCCCTCCTGGCCCGTCAGGACGCCGAGAGTGCAAAGCCACTCTGGCCGTCGCTGCTCCAGGGCCCGGTATTCATCGACCAGCCATCCGGTCGGCCGCAGAAGCCGGGTGATGAGTACATCCTCTGGGATAACTAGGGGCTGGGTTGCGAAGGACGGCCGAAG
>CAIWHQ010000110.1 GCA_903912465.1 uncultured Alphaproteobacteria bacterium
CGCCCCCGCGACGCTCGGCGGGGGGTGCACACGCTCTACATCTCGCCCCTCAAGGCCCTGGCCGTGGACGTCGAGCGCAACCTCGCCCGGCCGATCCGGGAGATGGGGCTGGACATCACCGCCGAGAGCCGGACGGGGGACACCGGGGTCGCCCGCCGCCAGAGGCAGAAGGTGCGGCCCCCTGACATCCTCTTGACCACCCCAGAGCAGCTGGCCCTGTTCTGCGCCTGGGAGGGCTCGCGCCTCTATTTCGAGGACCTTTCCTGCGTCATCATTGACGAGATCCACGCCCTGCACGCCTCCAAGCGCGGGGACCTTCTGTCCCTGGGCCTGGCCCGCCTGTCGGCCCTGGCGCCGGGGATGCGCCGCATAGGCCTGTCGGCGACGGTGGACGACCCGGATGTCATCCGCCGGTGGATGGGCTGTGGCGACCGGCCCGTGGACCTGGTCCGCGGCCCGCCCGGTGCCCCGCCCCAGGTGGACCTGCTGTTGTCCAATGGCCGCACGCCCTGGGCCGGGCATACCGCCCAGCACGCCATGGCCGAGGTCTACGAGGCCATACGCGCCGCTCGGACGGCCCTGGTCTTCGTCAATACCCGCTTCCAGGCCGAGTTCGCCTTCCAGGAGCTCTGGAAACTGAACGACGACAGCCTGCCCATCGCCCTGCACCACGGCAGCCTGGCGCCCGAGCAGAGGCGAAAGGTCGAGGCCGCCATGGCCCGGGGCGAGCTCAAAGCCGTCGTCTGCACCTCCACCCTGGACCTCGGTATCGACTGGGGCGACGTGGACCTGGTCATCCAGCTGGCCTCGCCCAAGGGCGCCAGCCGGATGGTGCAGAGGATCGGCAGGGCCAACCACCGCCTGGACGAGCCCAGCCGGGCCCTCTTCGTGCCCGCCAACCGTTTCGAGACCCTGGAGTGCCAGGCGGCCCGGGAGTGCATCGCCGAGAACCAGCTGGACGGCGAGCCCCTGCGGACCGGCGCTCTGGACGTCCTGGCCCAGCACCTGCTGGGCTGTGCCTGCGCCGAGCCCTTCGACGAAGCGGCCATGTTGGCCGAGGCGCTTACCGCCGGGCCCTACCGCGACCTGTCCCCGGCCGACTTTGACCTGACCCTCGATCTCACCGCCACCGGCGGCTACGCGCTTCAGGCCTACGACCGCTTCCGCCGGATGGTCCGGGACTCCGGGGGCCGCTGGATGGTGCGCAATGGCGAGATCGCCCGGCGGCACCGGCTGAACCTGGGCGCCATCCTGTCGCCGGAAGTGCTTTCGGTCCGCATCGCCCAGGGAGCCCGACTGGTGGGCGGCCGCAAGATCGGTGAGATCGAGGAAGGCTATTTCGAAATGCTGGACCCGGGGGACACCTTCGTCTTCGCCGGCCAGGTCTGGAGCCTGGCGGGCATTACCGGCATGGACGTCCTGGTCCGTCCCGCCCGGGACTCGGATCCGAAGATGCCCTCCTGGGGCGGCTCCAAGTTCGCCCTGTCCAGCCATCTCGCCCGCCGGGTCCGGCGGATGATGTCGGACTCCGCCGCCTGGGCGGTCCTGCCGCCGGACGTGCGCGAATGGCTGGGCCTGCAGCGCCGCCACTCGCGGATCGTGGCGGAGGACGAGATGCTGGTGGAGACCTTCCCGAGGGGCCGACGCCACTTCCTGGTGGCCTATCCCTTCGAGGGCCGGCTGGCTCACACCACCCTGGCCATGCTGCTGACCCGGCGGCTGGAGCGCGCCGGTGCCCAACCCCTCGGGTTCGTCTGCAATGACTACGCCCTCGCCGTCTGGTCGCTTCAGCCCATGGACGACATCAACATGGACGACCTCTTCGCCCAGGACATGCTGGGCGACGACCTGGAGGACTGGCTGGCCGAGAGCTTCATGATGAAACGCGCCTTCAAGGGCTGCGCGATCATCGCTGGCCTTATCGAACGGCGGTTTCCCGGCGAGCCACGAAAGTCAGGACGGCAGGTGACCTTTTCCACGGACCTGATCTACGACGTCCTGCGACGCCACCAGCCGGACCACATCCTCCTGCGCTGCGCCCGCCAGGACGCCGCAGAGGGCATGATCGACGCCGCCCGCCTGGGCGACCTCCTGGCCCGGGTCGCGGGGCGGATCCGCCATGTCCGGCTGGACCGGCTGTCGCCCTTCGCCGTGCCCATGCTGATGGAGATCGGAAAGGAGCGGAGCCCGGGCGCCGCCGGCGACGCCATCCTGGCGGAGGCCGAGAGCGAGCTGATCGCCGAGGCCCTGGCGTGAGCCCGGTTGCAGCCCTCGGCCTGCGCCCCTGGGCGGACGGCGCCCTGGAGCTGACCCTGGCCGGCGAGGCGGCGTGCCTCCTGCCGTCTGGGGCCCTCCTGCTTGCGGGGCGTTCCACCCTGGTCGTCGCTGACCTGCACCTGGAGAAGGGTTCGGCCTTCGCCGGCAGGGGCCAACTCCTGCCGCCCCTCGATACCCGCGAGACCCTGCGGCGCCTGACGGCCGATGTGGAGGCCCGGGCACCCGGGCGGGTCATCTTCCTGGGCGACGCCTTCCATGACCGCGAAGCCTCGCGCCGGATGTCGGAGGCGGACCGGGAGGCCCTGGAGGCCCTGGGCGGCGCAGCGGACCTGGTCTGGATTACCGGCAACCACGACCCGGAGCCCGACGGCGACCTACCCGGCGAAGCGGCCGACGAGGTGCGGCTGGGCGACCTCGTCCTGCGGCATGAACCCCGGACCGGACCCTCGCCGGGCGAGATCGCCGGGCATCTGCATCCCTGCGCCCGGATCGCCACCCCCCGCGGGGCGGTGCGGCGCAGGTGCCTGGTCACGGATGGGGAGCGAGCGGTCCTGCCCGCCTACGGGGCCTTTACGGGAGGCCTGAATGTGCTGGATCCGGCCTTTGCGGGACTGTTCCGGAAGTCACCCGTGGTGGCCGCCCTTGGCGACCGACGGGTCCATGCGGCGGGAGTCCGGTCCCTGAGGCCGGACCGGGGCTAGATCCTGTTCCGATAAGTGGGAACCGGTTATCGGATCGAACCAGGATCACACACCTCAAGTCAGAGGCGCAGGGCCTTCTCGAGGGCCAGGGCGAGGGACACGCAGGCCGAGAAGGTCAAAAGGGTCATCAGGGCCGGATAGCGGGACAGGGTCTGGGGCGCCCTGTCGAACAGCCAGGCGGCGAGATAGGCCACGATGAATCCGCCAATGATCACGTCCGCAGCGATATAGTCCCGGGCAAACAGGAGCCCACCCCCGGCGAGCGGAGGCAGCATGGCGCCGGCGAGTCGGATGAATTGGGGCGACTCCCGTCCCGTCTCCTGGCTCCAGCGGATTCCCCCCAGGAAACCGAGGACTACAGCTGACCAGGTCAGGAGAGCGTGGATGGAGGTAAAGCGCAGGTCCGCAGGGCCAAAGGCGAAGGCGATGGCCGCAACGGGAAATCCGGCCAGGCCCAGGAGGGCGAGACTCCAGACCGGGCGGGGAGCCAGAAACATCACACCCTCCTGAAGACTGCGGACGCCGCCCAACCGGCGGCCAGCGCAATCAGCATGCAGGCCATACCATAGGCCCAGGGGCTCTGACGGGCAAAACTGGAAATCACCCGCTCAAGCCCGACCTTCTCGACTACCAGCTCCCGGCTTCGCCGGGTAATGGGCTGACCCTCCTGGAACAGCAGGACATCCACCCGATAGCGTCCGACGGGCGCGGAAGCTGGCAGGGCGATACGGGCGCGAAACAGCCCCTTGTCGACGAAGGTCACCCCGGCGGGATCCTCCAGGTACAGGCCATCCCGGGCCCTGAGCCGGACAAAGGCGCGGGCAAACACCGGGTCCATGACGGTCGAAAGGTCCAGGGCGCCCATTCCTGCACCCGCGCGTTGAAGGGTCGACGGATCTGCGATCTCGGCGAGCCTTCGGTTGGAGGCGGTCAGGTGGAATCCCGGGGCGCTCGCGATCGTCGCCGGCGGGCCATTCAACCAGAGCCCGGCGCGACGCTCACGCCGGGCGATGGCGGCGGGCTGGTCGGGTCCCCGAACAAGGACCACGACATCGGCCGGCCTTCCGGAAGGGTCGAAGACGGCGCCGAAGACCCCGATCCGGGCGCCGGAATATCCAGCGTCGACCTCGACATTGGCCGTGGTGAGGTCTGCAGACAGGTGGACGGGCGGGGGATCGGCGGTCATCTCAGCCTCCCACCGGCAGGAGGACGAAGGGATCGGCAGGGGTCAGGATCAGGCGCATCCCCATGAACAGGCCGACCCCGAGAATGATCAGCGCCAGGAGGACGCGCAGTTCCTCAGCGCGGACCCGCGCCGAGGCCCGGGCACCGAGCTGGGCGCCAAAGACACCGCCCAGGACGAGAAGTCCCGTCAGCAGGATATCCACCGTCTGGTTGCGGCCCGCCTGAAGGACAGTGGTCAGGGAGGTGGTGAGAATGATCTGGAACAGGCTGGTGCCCACAACCACACCGGCGGGCATCCGCAGGAGGTAGATCATGGCCGGGACCAGGATGAAGCCCCCGCCAACGCCCATAACCGCGGAAAGCACCCCGACGAAGGCGCCAAGGAGAAGGGGCGGAAGGACGCTGATGTAGAGACGCGACCGGGGGAACCGCATCTTCAGGGGCAGACCGTACAGCAGGGCCGGGCGACGGGACTGGGAAGCGCCGGCGGGTTCGCCCCGGCGTTGGCGGGCCAGGGCCCTGAGGGACTCCCAGAGCATCAGTGAGCCGATCACGCCCAGGAAGACCAGGTAGGCCAGGGCCACCGCCAGGTCCGCCTGACCCGCCAGCCGGAGCCAGCGGAAGACCTCGACCCCGGCCACCGAGCCGACCGCGCCCCCGGCCGCCAGGACGGCACCCATCCGGAAGTCGACGCCCCGGGTCGCCGAATAGGCCAGGACGCTGGAGGTCGAGGAGGCGGCGACATGGCCGGCCATGCTGGCCACCGCAACGGGTGCCGGCACGCCGAGGAAGACCAGCAGTGGCGTCATCAGGAACCCGCCCCCGATGCCGAACATCCCGGACAGGAATCCCACAAGGGCGCCGATCGCGACCAGAAGGGGAGCGTTGACCGAGATTTCCGCGATGGGGAGGTAGACGTCCAGCGCGAGCGCCTCCTGCGGCCTCAGCGGCCCAGCATGGCGAGGCGTTTCAGGGTGGCGTCGTCGAGGAGGCCAGTTGCGGGCGCCTTCTGGTCCTTCTGGTAGGCCTCGATGGCGGCCCTCAGCTGGGGCGTAGCCGATCCGTCGGCCGGCCCGGAATAGTAGCCGAGGCGACCCAGGGCCGTCTGGGCCAGGCGAATGTCGTCCGAAGAGACGGGGGGGGCGGCGGTCATTGTCGGGCGGAGGCGCTCCACGCTCCGCAGGGCCTCCCCATCGCCACTGTCGGCGGCGCGGGAGTACCAGACATAGGCCTGGCGCAGGTCGCGGGGAACGCCCATGCCCCGCTCGTAGACGACACCCAGGTTGAACTGGCTGCCCACAAGGCCCGCTTCGGCGGCGCGGCGGAACCAGCTGACGGCAACCTCGGGATCGCGTGGCCCGTCCTGTCCGTTCATCAGGGCCAGGGCATAGAGGTGCATGGAGACGCGATCTCCAGACTCCGCGGCGCGACGGAGCCAGGACCGGGCCAGGACCGGATCCCGGGCCATGCCCGCCTCACCCTTGCGGTACAGCTCGGACATCCGCGCCATGGAGGGCCCATGTCCGGACTCGGCAAGGGTCCGGACCTGACCGGCCGCACCAGGGCGTCCGGCCTTCAGGTCGGCCTCGGCCTTGCGAAACCTTGCGTCCAGCCCCGAAGGCGGTGTTGCAGGCAAAGGGCGGACCGGCTCCTTGGCCTGAAGTGGGGCCTGAAGTGGGGCCTGCATCTGGGCCTGGGCCGTCGCCGCCGGGGTCACGCCGGGCACGGGTGCGAGGGCGACGGCAGCGCGAACCGCCTCATTGGGGCTCCGGGGCACCGAGGCCAGGACGTCCGACTCGGTCCGGGCACCGCCCTTCTCGGCAGTGCGGCTGTCGACCACGGCCAGGACGCCATAGCCGACGAGGGAGACGGATATGCAGAAGACCGCGAGGAAGACCAGACCTGGTCCTGCGAACCTGCGGGGCCGGAGCGCGGGCCGGGGGGGAGACAGGTCAAAGCCCGGCAGGACCGCTTCCTCGGGCTCGGAGGCCCGTGCCGGATCTCCCGCACCCCGCGCCGTCGCCGCCCGGGCGGCGGCCAGGAGGTCGATCGGCCATTCATCGCCGCGCCCGTTTTCGGCATCACCCGGAAAGGCCGCGGCCTCGACAGAAGGCTCCGATGAGACGGCCTCGGTATCGTCGTCGTCGAAGAGCGAAAGAAGGCGCGACTCTTCCTGCGACATGAGGTTCGGCCGGCCGGCGGCGGGCGATGATTCAGGGCGGGGGAAGTGGGCGTCGAGACGCAGGCGGGCCTCCTCCAGGAGGCGGGCGGTCCGATCTTCGCTCCTCCGGATCCGCTGCGTGATTTCGTCACCCTCGGCCGTGTCACCGGGCCCCGCCACCATCGCATGCGTGAGGGGTCCGTCGGTCCGCAGGCCCATACGGTCGTTGATGCGTGCGATTTCCTCGCCCAGGCGGGCAACGGAAGCAGCCTGGGAAGGGTCGGCCCGGGACAGCCGGCTGGCCAGGATCTCGCTGATGCGCTCGGCCTCTTCGGCCGGGTGTCGCTCTGTCGATGCCAAGCCCTCGGGCGGCTGCCCCGAACGGTCAAGTCCAGCCTCCCGCAGGCCCGCCGACTGGCGTTCGACGCGTCTCATCTTCTCGGACAGCTCGGCGACCGAGCGTTCCAGCTCGCCGATCCGGCGCCCAGCGGTTTCGGAAAGATCGCGTGTCATTTCCTCCCGGGCGGCATCCAGGCGCTCACCGAGCCGGAATGACATCTCCCGCAGGCGGTTCTCGACCCCCTCGCCGGTGCCCGCCTCAAGGTTGGCCAGCCTCTGGTCCAGGCCACCGAAGGCCTCATGCAGGGCGCTCATCGCCGCCGACGTCCGATCCTGAATCTCGCCGATCCGGATAGCAACCTGGTCAACCCCGGCTGGGGCCGGGGGACGGGTCTCGGCCCGTTCGAGGCGGGCCCGGAAGGTCTCGAGGGTCTCCTGGGTGCGGACCTCGCCCTCGCGCATCTGCACCGACAGGCGGCCAAGCGCGGACTCCAGCGCCCTCAGGACTTCTTCATATCGATCCGTACGGGGTTCCGGCCGAGGCGCGGCAGGTGGCCGAACCACCGACTGCTCCAGCCGACCGAAGGTGGCGCGCACCGTGCGATCGAGGCTGGCGAGGGCTTCGCCGGTCCGCGCCTCGGCGCCGTCCAACCTGTCGGCGAGACGGTCGAGGACCTGGGAGAGGCGGCGCAGCTCGCCCTCGGGGCGGTCAAAGGGATCGAGAGTGTCAGTGGCCTGTGCGGAGCGCGCCTGACGGATCGTGCCGGCGGCCGGGCCCGCAACAGGGGTAGGGGCCTCGCCCTCAAGGATCGACCGGTTGAGCCATTCGCCCAAGGTCATGCCGGCCCGCGCCGCCAGTTCCTTGGCGACTTCCCGGGCCCGGGGGTCGATTCCTTTGACGCTCCATGGCGCCCCTGACGACATCCGAATCGCTCTCCCACTGGCTAAGGTCTGGTGTAGCCAGCCGGCTTTCCGGTGTAAACGCGCTGTTAACCCGTGGACGCGGGCTGGTCGCGACTCGCTGTGGATAGATATCAGGTCCGGGAATCAACCGGCGGGAGTTTCAACCCTTGGATTTCAGGATAACCCTTTTGGCCATTCTCCTGTCGGCCGGCCTTGCGGCCTTCGCAGGTTGGCGGGGCGCGCGTCCGCCCGACCTGGTCAAGGGGCCCCGGATGATCCCCTGGCGGCCGATCATGGTCGCCTCGGCGACCGCCCTTCTGGTGTTCGTGGTCCACCTCGTGAACCTGCTCGGCGTTACGACGGGGCCGCAGTCGATGTAGCGAGGCCGGAGGCCTCACCCTTGCGGGACCGCGAGGTCAGGCCGGCGAACCCGCCGGAGGTCAGCAGGCTGACGTCGGCAAGCATCAAGGCGATGGCCCACTTGGCGGGGCCGGCCGCATAGCGGGGCTCCCAGTTGGGATGGAACTTATCCTTGTAGCTGCGCACGCCCTGGAAATTGTAGACGTCCTCCCCCAGGTCGAACATCAGTCGCCCCACCCGCGTCATGACCGGCGCCAACGGCCGGTCTTCCAGGCCCGCGAGGGGCGCATTGCCAAAATCCAGGTAGGCGTAGCCCTGCTCCCGGCCCCATCCGATGAGCTCGACGAAGAGGAAGTCCATGATCCGTTTGGGCGCGGCCCGGCTGTAGCGCATGAGGTCGATGGCGAAAGCCTCGCAGCAGGCGGTCGGCCAGAGATTGGCGAAGGCGACGATGCGCCCTTCCCAACGGACTACGGCGACAGGGAAGGCCTTCAGGTAGCTCGGCTGGAACCCCCCGAGGGAGAAGGCCTTGTCACCCCCGGACTGGCCTTCCAGCCATTCGTTGGAAATGGCCTCGAGCTCCGGCAGGCAGGCCTCGACGGCGTCGGGCGGTATGACCTCGAAGGTGGCCCCGGCGTCGCGGACCTGGCGCCAGGCCCTGCGAATCTTGGCCCGCGTCTGGCCGTCGAAGGCGAAGTCCCGGAGGGGGAGACGGGCGCATTCCCCGATCTTCTGGATCGAGAAGCCAAGCTCGACCACATCCGGCAGGTCTTCGGGGCCGATACCATAGAGGCCCGGACGCGCGGCGTGGGCGTCGGCCAACTCCCGGAACCGCCAGAGCAACTCAAGCCGCTCATCCCGGCGGCCGACAGGTCCGCCCATGGCGACCCAAGACCGCCCCCGGACCCCAAACATCAGGAAGCTTCGCCCGGACTCAGAGAACAGGAACCGCTTGTCCCCGAGCAGCGCCAGGTTGGAACTCGGCTCTGCAGCCTCGGATTCGGCGAGGATGGCGCGCACCCGTGCGAAGTCTGGGTCATCTTCCCCGATGACCCGGGGCGTAGCTGCGGTGGCAATCAGCCGCCAGACCCCGAAACCCATGAAGGCCAGGGCGGCACCCGCCCAGGCCCGGATGGAACGGGCGACGTCGCGGTCTACCATGGTGTTCCAGAACGGCTGGTCTTCGTAGTCGACGTGGTGGAAGAACCAGAGCCCGAGGAACCCCGCTCCGATCACGGCGGCACCTGCCGAAAGCAGCCAGCCCGGCGAGACCTCCATCTGGGAGAGCGCCGCTTTTCGCGGGAAGGCGGCGCGCAGGGGCGCAAGGAAGGCCCCGATGGCGGCGAGGATCAGTCCCTCTTCCCAGATCAGGCCCTTGGCGAGGGCCAGCAGGGCCGTCAGGAACAGCACGGCCACACTCGCCGCCCAAGCGGCGTCCAGTCGCGACCGGAGCCCAAAGGCCAGCATGACAAGTACCAGGCCCAGCACGCTCGAGGCGAAGTGGCTGGTCTCGATCACCAATGCCGGGAGGGCCATCGACAGGCGCATGAAGCGCTCTGGAGAGGAGGGTGTCGCACCCGAGGCGATCAGCATGGCCCCGGCGAGCATGACCAGGACCGCCCCCACCAGGGGTGTTGCGGACAGGAGGGCGGGTCTGAATTCGCGTCTAAGCGCCATGCTGAACCTGAAAGACATCGAGACAGGCCCGGGTCTAGTCCCACAAAGTTAAGAGATGGGTTCCAGAGCCGATCGGGTCAAACCCTCCTCCGAATGTCTTGCTCCTCCCGGGCCTCACGTTAATGTGTCGCGCGCCCGAGTACTGACGGAGGAGTCCCATGGCTGATTTCGGCGGCGAGAACCCAGAAGCCTTCAGGTCCGATGTCCGTGGATGGCTGGAGGCCAACTACCCTGCGGAGCTTCGGAGTGCCGATGTGCGCACGGATCCCGAAGCCATCTGGGGCGGCAGGGCCTTCCTCGGCTCGGAGGATCCGCAGATCGTCTGGATGCGTCGCGTTGCCGAGAAGGGCTGGACGGCACCGACATGGCCTGCCGCCTATGGCGGCGGCGGCCTTTCGCCGGATCAGGGACGGATCCTCGAGCAGGAGCTGGCTCGCGGCCGCTACCGCCCGCCCCTGTCCTCATTCGGGCTTTGGATGCTCGGGCCAGTCCTGCTGGAATACGCCAACGAGGCCCAGAAGCTTGAGCACCTGCCCCGCATCGCCCGAGGTGAGGCCCGTTGGTGCCAGGGGTATTCTGAGCCCGGCGCAGGTTCGGACCTGGCCGGCCTCCAGACCCGCTGCGAGGACAAGGGCGACCACTGGCTGATCAACGGCCAGAAGATCTGGACCAGCTACGCCAACAAGGCCGATTGGTGTTTCTGCCTGGTGCGCACGGATACGACGCGCAAGCATGAGGGGATTTCCTTCGTCCTCATCGACATGACCTCGCCCGGCGTCGAGACCCGCCCGATCCAGCTCATTTCCGGCGAGAGCCCTTTCTGCGAGACCTTCTTCACCGACGTGAAGATCCCCAAGGAGAACCTGGTAGGCCAGGTGAACGGTGGCTGGCAGATCGCCAAGCGCCTGTTGCAGTACGAGCGCCAGAACATTTCGGGCGGCTTCGGGCCGGGCGAAGGTGCCAGCGGCTCCTCCAGCGACCTCGGAGTGATGGCCCGGAGCTATATGGGAACCGATGAGACCGGCGCCCTTTCGGATCCCGACCTTCGCGGCCGGATCACTCGCAACAAGATGGACTTCGACTGCTTCTACAAGACGATGAACCGCATCGCAGCGGAGTCCAAGGCTTCCAACGGCCCTTCGGCGGCGACCTCCATCATCAAGTACGCGGTCGCCAGCTTCGCCCAGGAGCGGTCGGAACTGATCGTCGAGATGATGGGCAGCCAGGGCCTGGGCTGGACCGGAGACGACTACGCCGCCCCGGAGATCGGGGCTGTGCGCGGCTGGCTTCGGGCCAAGGCGAATTCCATCGAGGGCGGCAGCTCCGAGGTCAACCTCAACGTGATTTCTAAGCGAGTGCTGGGCCTTCCCGACCCCCAGTAGGGAAGGATGTGGCGGGACCCTTTCGGGCTTTTCCGGGGAGACGAGGCAGATGGCGGATTTTGGCGGCGAAGACCTGGAGGGTTTCAGGGTTGAGGCGCGGACCTGGCTGGAGGACAATTTCCCCAGGGCCCTGGCGAAGGATCCTGTGGCCCAGCTGGCGGCCATGGGCGGCGGGCGCGAGAGCGACGACGCGCGCCTCTGGCGTGAGCGCATGGGCGCGAAGGGTTGGGGCGTCCCGACCTGGACGGCGACCTATGGCGGGGGCGGTCTTTCACGGCCCCAGGCCCGGGTCCTGGCCGAGGAGATGGCAAAGATCGGCGCCCGCAATCCCATCGGCGGCATGGGCGTCATGATGTTTGGCCCGACCCTGCTCGAGTACGGGACAGAAGCCCTCAAGCGCCAGCACATGCCAGGCATCGTCACCGGCTCTGTCCGCTGGTGCCAGGGCTATTCCGAGCCTGGCTCGGGCTCGGACCTGGTCTCCCTGCAGACCCGCTGCGAGGACAAGGGCGACCATTGGCTGATCAACGGCCAGAAGATCTGGACCTCGGGTGCCAACCTCGCCGACTGGTGCTTCTGCCTGGTGCGTACCGACTCGGCCAAGAAGCACGAGGGGATTTCCTTCGTCCTCATCGACATGCGCGCGCCTGGGGTGGAGGTCCGGCCGATCAAGCTGATCAACGGCACTTCGCCCTTCTGCGAGACTTTCTTCACCGACGTGAAGGCGCCCAAGGACCAGCTCTTCGGGCCCCTGAACGGTGGGTGGACCGTGGCCAAGCGTCTCCTCCAGTTCGAACGGGACAATATCTCCGCCGGCCTCGGCGGGGGCTCGATCGGCGCGCCGGCCGCCGCCCTCACCGTCCGTGAGGCTGCGCTCGACTATGTGGGCCTGGACGAGGACGGCCGCCTCGCCGACCCCGACCTGCGTCGCCGGATCATTGACCACCTGATGGAGACCCAGGCCTTCCAGCAGACTGTGCGCCGGGCAGCCGATGAGTCGAAGTCCAACCAGGGCCCGTCCGCAGTCACTTCCATCATGAAGTATGCCGGCGCCAAGATCGCCCAGGAGCGGAACGAACTGATCGTCGAGTCCCTGGGGACGGCCGGACTGGGCTGGGAGGGGGAAGGCTACTCGGGCCCCGAACTGGCCGCCGTCCGCACCTGGCTGCGCGCCAAGGCCAACTCCATCGAGGGCGGAACCTCGGAGATCAACCTGAACGTCGTTTCCAAGCGCGTTCTTGGACTTCCAGATCCGAAATAAGCGACTCGCGAAACTGGGGCCTTATGGTATGATTAAGGCTAAGATATTGAATTTTAGGGAGTATTTCTGATGGCTGATTTTGGCGACAGCGGTATCGAGGCCTTCCGGACCGAAGCCCGGGACTGGTTGGAGGCGAATTTCCCCGCCTCCCTGCGCAAGAACGTCAGCGCCATTGAGGCCATGGTCATGTCCCCCGAGCCGGCCACGGGTGATTTCGCCCTCTGGAAGGAACGCATGGGCGCCAAGGGATGGGGCGTGCCGACCTGGCCGGCCCAGTACGGCGGCGGCGGCCTCTCCCGCGAACAAGCCCGGGCCCTGCAGCAGGAAATGGTCGCCATCGGCGCCGTGAACCCCATCGTCGGCATGGGCGTCAGCATGTTCGGCCCGACCCTGCTCGAGTACGGGACAGAGGCCCAGAAGCAGAAGTACATCCCCGACATCGTCACTGGGCGCGTGCGCTGGTGCCAGGGCTTCTCGGAGCCCGGCGCCGGGTCGGACCTGGCCTCCCTGCAGACCCGCGCCGAGGACAAGGGCGACCACTTCCTGGTCAACGGCTCGAAGATCTGGACCTCCGGCGCCCAGTGGGCCGACATGATCTTCTGCCTGGTCCGTACCGACACCACCAAGAAGCACGAGGGGATTTCCTTTGTGGTCTTCTCCATGCGCCAGCCCGGCGTGGAGGTCCGCCCGATACGCCTGATCGCCGGCAACTCACCCTTCTGCGAGACCTTCATCACCGACGTAAAGGTGCCCAAGGAGGATCTGGTCGGCCCGCTGAACGGCGGCTGGTCGGTGGCCAAGCGGCTGCTTCAGCATGAGCGCAGCGGCATGGACGGCGCCCGCAGGGGCCCCGGCCAGAAGGTTGTCCTGGGCCAGGTGGCGAAGGCCTACGTAGGCGAGGACGAGCAGGGTCGCCTAGCCGATCCGGACCTTCGGACCCGCATCGTCATGAACGAGATGGACCAGGCGGCCCTTCAGGCCACAGTCCGCCGCGCGGCACTTGAGTCCCGCAGCAACGCAGGCCCGAGCGCGGCGACCTCGATCATGAAGAACGCGAACATGAAGATCGCCCAGGACCGGGCGGAGCTGACCCTGGAGTTCATGGGCCACCAGGGCCTGGGCTGGGAAGGCACCGACTTTGCCTCCGAAGAGCTGTCCGCTGTCCGTGGTTGGCTGTCCGGAAAGGCCGGCTCCATCTACGGCGGCTCGAACGAAGTCCAGAACAACATCATTTCCAAGCGTATTCTCGGCCTGCCCGACCTCACCCAGTCGCGCTGAGCCCATTATTTTGAAGGAGACTTTTCATGGCTGATTTTGGAGGCGGTGATCCGGAAGCCTTCCGCAAGGAAGTGCGCGAATGGGTCGATGCCAATTTCCCCGCCGAGCTGAAGGGCCGGCCCAACCCGATGATGCGCGAGGAGCGCGCCCAGCCGTCCGAGGCCCAGGAAGCCTGGCGCAAGGCGGTTGGTGCCAAGGGCTGGGGCACCCCCACCTGGCCCAGCCAGTACGGCGGCGGCGGCCTCGGGACGGCCGAGGCCCGGATCATCCAGCAGGAATTCGGCCGCGCCGGGGCCTACAACCCCATCGGCGGCATGGGCGTGATGATGTTCGGCCCCACTCTTCTGGAGTACGGCACCGAGGACCAGAAGCTTGAGCACATCCCGCTGATCTGCCGCGGCGATGTGCAGTGGTGCCAGGGCTTCTCTGAGCCGGGTGCCGGTTCGGACCTTGCGGCCCTCCAGACCCGCGCCGAGGACAAGGGCGACCACTTCCTGATCAACGGCCAGAAGATCTGGACCTCGGGTGCCCAGTACGCCGACTGGTGCTTCTGTCTGGTGCGCACCGACACCAGCAAGAAGCATGAAGGCATTTCCTTCGTGCTCTTCAGCATGCACCAGCCGGGCGTCGAAGTCCGGCCGATCAAGCTGATTGCCGGCAACTCGCCCTTCTGCGAGACCTTCTTCACAGACGTCAAAGCCGACAAGAAGAACCTGGTCGGGCCGCTGAACGGCGGCTGGACCATCGCCAAGCGCCTGCTCCAGCATGAGCGCGGTGGCCTGTCCGGCGCTGGCGGCGGCGGCATGGGCGGCCGGTCCCTGGTGGACCTGGCCCGCGAATATGTCGGCGTGGATGCCCAGGGCCGGATCGCGGATCCCGACCTGCGTACCCGTGTCGTCCAGCACGAAATCGAGGGCCGTTCGTTCCAGCAGACCGCCGTGCGCGCCATGCTGGAAAGCAAGGGTAACTCGGGCCCCAGCGCCGCGACCTCGATCATGAAGAATGCCGGGACAAGCTGGATGCAGCTGCGTCACGAGCTCACCCTCGAGATCATGGGCCACCAGGGCCTGGGCTGGGAAGGCGATACCTTCAAGCCCGAGGAACTGGGCGCCGTCCGGGGATGGTTGGGCGGCAAGGCCTTCACGATCTACGGCGGCAGCCAGGAGGTGCAGAGCAACATCATCTCCAAGCGCATCCTCGGCCTGCCCGACCTCACCCAGCACAACTGACACCCACAGACACGACGAGATTAAGGATCAACTGAAATGGCCGTTCTGAACGAAGAACAGAGCATGCTCCGCGATGCCGCGAAGAGCTGGACCCAGGAAAAGAGCCCGGTAACCGCCTTCCGCAAGATGCGCGATTCCGGCGTCGAGATTGGATACGACGCCAAGGCCTGGAACGAGATGGCCGAGATGGGCTGGGCCGGGGTGATCATCCCCGAGGAGTACGGCGGCTCGGCCTTCGGCTACCTGTCCATTGGCCTCATCCTCGAGGAAATGGGCCGGAACCTGACCGCCTCCCCGCTCATCGCCTCGGGCGTGGGTGCGGCCTCGGCCCTGGTCCTGGGTGGCTCCGACGCCCAGAAGTCCGAGTGGCTGCCGAAGATCGCCGATGGCTCCGTCGTCGGCGCCCTGGCCGTGGACGAGGGCGCGCACCACGCGCCTGAGAAGGTCGCCTTGGAGGCAACGAAGTCCGGCACCGGTTACAGCCTCTCGGGGACCAAGTCCTTCGTGATCGAGGGCCTGGCCGCCAACCTGCTGGTGGTTTCCGCCCGCACCTCCGGCAAGCCGGGCGACAAGGACGGGATCACCCTGTTCCTGGTGCCCGCCGATGCCAAGGGCGTCAGCCGCAAGCGTCTCGC
>CAIWHQ010000111.1 GCA_903912465.1 uncultured Alphaproteobacteria bacterium
CCAGCTATGCACCGCCCTGGGGCTGCTCGACGGGTACAAGCCCGGGCGGCAGGCCGGGGGAGGGCTGCTCATACGCTGCCCGGCCCATGGCGAGCGCCATCCCTCCTGCTCGGTCCGTCGAGGGAGGGACGGGACCATCCAGGTCCGATGCTTCTCCTGCGACTTCGGGGGCGACGCCCTGTCCCTGGTCGCCGCGGCTCGAGGCCTCGACCCCCGCCACCAGTTCGGCGCGGTGCTGTCGGAAGCCGCTCGACTGGTCGGCTACTCCCTGGAGGCCCCCCGGGGGGGGAGCCCCTCCCCGACGCCATCGAGGGGGGAGTCCCCGAGGGCGGACCCCTCCCGGGAGAAGATATCCCCGCCGCTCCCCCCGGAGCCCCCGGCCTACCCCGACGAACGCGAGGTCGCCGACGTCTGGGCCGCCAGCAGCACCGTCGAGGGGGATGAACAGGCCCGGGCCTACCTGGCTAGCCGGGCGATCGACCCCGTCCGAGTCGCCGCCCTCGACCTGGCCCGAGTACTCCCGGTCGACTTCACCGGCCCGAGCTGGGCGCGCTACCAGGGGAAGCCCTGGGCAGCGGCCGGCTACCGGCTCCTGGTGCCCATGGTCGATGCGCATGGGGCCCTCCGCTCGCTCCGGGCCTGGCGCCTTGCGGGGTCTGGGGAGGATCCAAAGCGCGTAGCTCCAGCCGGGAAGGCCATGGCGGGGCTGGTCATGGCCTGTCCCGTCGCCCGGAACCTGCTCCAGACCGGCCAGTCCCCCTCCGGAGGGCCCTTCGACGTCGTGATCACCGAGGGGGAGCCCGACTTTCTCACCCATGCGACCCGTTCCGAGGGGTCCGCGGCGCCGGCGGTGGTGGGCGTAGTGGCCTCCGCATGGAGTTCCGCGGTCGCAGATCGCCTTGCTGGCGATGCCCGCATCGTGATCCGCACCCATCGCGATGCCGCAGGGGACCGCTACGCCGCCGACATCCGGTCGTCCCTCGCCGATCGCGTTCCTGTTCTCGACTTCGCGCGCCCCAGTGACCCCTCGATGAAGCTCCCCGACGACAACGACGACGCCCAGAACGGGGAGCTGCATAGCTACCTGGACAACATCGAGCCCGGAGCTGTCCCCCGGACGGTCTCCTCGTCGCCGTCGAACCCCTCGGACACCTGGTCGACGGTGGGCTCTCTGGTCGAACGTCTCCGGAACGCGCCGGCGAAGCTGCACACCGGCGTCGAGAACATCGATGAGGGATGGCGCGGCGGGGCCCCCGCGGGACTGGTTTGGGTCATCGGCGGCGCCCCCGGCGCCGGCAAGACCACGTGGGTAACGAACCTAGGCCATGAGTGGGCCCTGCACGGCGTCCCCGTGGCCTACGTCGCAGGCGATGAAGCACGTGAAGGCATCCTGATTCGCCTAGGGCAGCAGGCCGGTATCGACCGCAAGTACCTCGAGGAGGGTGCACCGGTCGCCCTGGACGACCTGGAGAAGCATCTGCAGGAGCTCCCCATGCTCCTGGTCGACCCCGACGAGGACGTCGGAGTCGACGTTGCGACCGTCGCGACAGCGCTCCGCCGGCGGTGGCCCGTCGAGGGACCGGCCGTGATCATCATCGACTCGCTCCAGGCGATGGCCCGCCGCATCCCCGATGACGTCTCCGACACGCCGCGCGCCAAGGTCGACGCGTTCATGAAGAGCTGCAAGGCGGCGGCGAAGCGCCACCAGCTCGTGATCATCTGCCTGTCGGAGCTAGCGCGCGGCGCCTACCGCGGCGGGAACGACCAGACGAACGACCTCGCCGCCGCCAAGGAGAGCGGCGCCATCGAATACGAGGCCGGGGCCCTATGCGTCCTACGGCCCGTCGAGGAGGAGCCGGGGCTAGTGACGGTCTCCTGGGCGAAGTCCCGCCCGGGCCGGGTCGAGCCCTTCGCCCTCCGGCTCGACCACAAGACCGCGACCGTCTCCGCCGAGGAGCCCCCGTCGAAGAAGAAGGGCACCCCCGAGGAGGGGG
>CAIWHQ010000112.1 GCA_903912465.1 uncultured Alphaproteobacteria bacterium
CCACCGCTCAAGGCCACGGTGCGGGTCACCTTCTGGGGCGCCCTGGCCATGGCCCTGACCGCCGGTATTGGCCGGCTCGTGGGCGCCGCGGTCTGAGGGCGTTGGTCTCGGGGAGTCCGTCCCGCAGGTCCCTGCGCCCGATCCTGCGAATGGGCCGACCCGGGATGATCCCGTCCGGACCCGGCTTGTCGCGCCGGATGACGCCCCCCGCAGCCCAAACCCTGGGACTTTTCCTAAGCCCCGTTCCTCTGCCTGCGGATGAAGCCATAGGGCGGAAACGGGGAGATGGGAGGACTTCCTTAAGCGTGTTTGCTCACGCTCGTTTAAGCGTGTTTCCAAACCCTCGATTAAGGGCGCCGGGGTTACCCATGTCCCGTCAAGAGACAGGGAACAGCGCTCATGTCACGTCACAGCAATATCCATGCCAAGGCGAGCCCCCGGGCCGCCGCCATGTACCGGAACGTGAGCCTGGTTCTCGCGCTCCTCACCTTCATCGTGCTTCTGGCCGGAGCCCCCGCCCAGGCGGCGGCCTATGCGCCCTTCGCCGGCAAGGCCATGCAAACGGCGGGCGCCCCGGGGGCCGACCGCCTGTCGAACGGAAACGTCCGGGCCGAGGATCGGCGGGTCACCCGCGCTCACCGCTACACGTCCATCTGGTCTGGCCAGAGGGCGACGTCCCATACGTTCTTCGGAACCCGCCTGGTCCTGGCCCCGCGCCGTATGGCCTCGACCTCGACGCGCCTTGGCGGCACGGAAACCCGGGTTCTGGTGCCGGTCAGCTGGAGCGGTGCCGCTGCGCAGACCGCAGACTCCAATCCCTTCGCCCTTGTTGGCAACCGCAGCGGGCTGGTGAGCGCCACCCAGGCCGAAGTCCGCGGCGGCGAGGTCTGGCTCACCGAACGCGGGGATGTCGAGGTCGCAGAGAATGGCGGCTCCAGCCAAAGGGCGGCACCCTGAGGACCCGGACCTGAAAGCCCGGATTCGATCCAAAGTATGCTTTTTTCACGCTCTCCTGAGAGACGGCGCCCTCCAACCCTCACGGCGCGCTCACGCCAAAGCTTCAGTGTGCCCACGCACGCCAGGGCGGCGACCAGGGAAGCGGGAGACGGGGATATGAAGTCCCAGAACACGCGGTCAGGCGATCCCCACCGCAAGCGCCGGGACCGTTGGTCAGGCGCGGTCTCAGGTTTCTGGATCGGCCTGGTGGCCGCAGGGGCCTTGGCGACGGGACCCCAGGCCGCAGCCGCGCCTCCGACGGCGATGCCGAAGTCGGCGCCCCTTCCCACCGCCCCCTTCGCCTACCGGCCCGTCATGAACTCAGATGGCATGCTCCGGCCGGTCCCCAGCGGTTCCAAGCCTGGTCAGATCGTCGGGGAGGATCCCTTCGCCCACTCGGGAAACCGGAACGGCCTGGCCAGCGCGGTGGGCGTCGAGACCCGGGGCGCAAACCTCTGGCTTGCAGCGCCCGCCCCCGCGCCCGCCGGGGTAGCCCCATCTCCCAGCGGGGAGGCGGCACCTGCCGCTTCCCAAGGATCGCCGTCCCCTATAGCTTCCTGGTGAACCTTCACCACCGGGGATCCCATGACTGTCCGCAGCCTCGTAACCCTCGCCTTCCTGGCCCTCTGCCTTCCCGCCCCATTGCGTGCAGCGACCGCTGAGACGCCGCCTGGCCTGACGGCCCGGGATTTTGCCCGGGAGCCCGCGATCCAGGGCCTCTCCATCTCGCCCAGCGGCGGCTCCACGAGAGAGTTCCAGCGACCTGGGATCGGCGGCCTCTAGGCGAAGCGGGTGGCGGGACCGGACCTGTCAGACCCCTCGCTGTTGCGGGAAGCCGCCTGGATCGGCGGCTCTGAGCGGACCGGCGAGGCCTGGATTCCCGTGACCAACCCGGCCACGGGGCAGGTCCTGGGGCGGGTTCCCGACCTTGGCGCCGAGGCCGCCCTGGAGGCGGTGGCGGCAGCCCGGGACGCCCTTCCCGGCTGGCGGGGCCTGACGGCCAAGGCGCGGTCGGTCATCCTGCGGCGCTGGTATGACCGGGTCCTGGACGCCCGGTCTGACCTGGCCCGGCTGCTGACCGCCGAGCAGGGCAAGCCCCTGGCCGAGGCCGAGGGCGAGATCGCCTACGCCGCCGCCTTCATCGAATGGTTCTCCGAAGAGGCCCGGCGGGCCTATGGCGACGTCATCCCCGGCCACCAGGCCGACCGGCGGCTGCTGGTGCTGAAGCAGGCGGTCGGGGTGGTCGCCGCCGTCACCCCCTGGAACTTCCCGGCCGCCATGGTCACGCGCAAGGTCGCCCCGGCCCTGGCCGCCGGCTGCACCGTGGTGCTCAAGCCCTCGGAGCTGACCCCCTTCACCGCCCTGGCCCTGGCGCGGCTGGCGGCAGAGGCTGGCGTCCCAGACGGGGTCTTCAACGTCGTCACCGGAGCGCCGGCCCCCATCGGTGAGGTCCTGACCGGTTCGCCCGATGTGGCCAAGTTCACCTTCACCGGTTCCACCGCCGTGGGAAAGCGCCTGGCGGCGGCCTGCATGGGCACGGTCAAGCGGGTGTCCCTGGAGCTCGGCGGCAACGCCCCCTTCATCGTCTTCGACGACGCCGACCTTGAGGCTGCGGTCGAGGGCCTCATGGCCTCGAAGTTCCGCAATACCGGGCAGACCTGCGTCTGCGCCAACCGGATCTATGTCCAGTCAGGCCTCCATGACGCCTTCGCCCAGGCCCTGACGGCGCGGGCGGAGGCCCTGAGGGTCGGTGACGGCCTGGCGGGCCCCACCGACCAGGGCCCCCTGATCAACGCCGCCGCCCTGGACAAGGTCGAGCGGCACGTGGCCGACGCCCTCGCCGGGGGAGCCCAGGTCCTCACCGGCGCCCGGCGGCTGGCGGGCGAGGGCCTCTTCTATGCGCCCACCGTCCTGTCCGGTGTCCGGGGGGACGCCCTGGTCAACCGCGAGGAGACCTTTGGGCCGGTGGCGGGTCTTGTGCGGTTCACGACCGAGGCCGAGGTCCTGTCCCTGGCCAACGCCTCCCGGGCCGGTCTGGCGGCCTACGTCTTCACCCGCGACGCCGCCCGCACCTGGCGGATGAGCGAGGGGATCGAGGCCGGGATGGTCGGGGTCAATACCGGCCTGATCTCCACCGAGGTTGCGCCCTTCGGCGGGGTCAAGGAATCGGGCCTGGGTCGAGAGGGCTCGCGCTACGGGCTGGACGAATACCTCGAAACCAAGTTGGTCTGCCTTGCGGTCTGACCGCGGCCGACCGGTCATGCCATAGGGAAGGAACCCGCCAGGGTGAAACCAGGGTCCAGGCTCGCAATCTACCATCCGCCAGGACGGATCGGCCCGAAAGCCAATCCCTTCGGCAAGGACGTGGCGAACCTGCAGCTCTACCGGGCCCTCGCCCGGCATGGCGGCTACGGCCGGGTTGACCTGCTCTCCAACCTGCCCGTCGCCGACGCCGATGTCGCGGAGGACCTCTTCCCGGACGGGCGGCCACCCTGCCAGGTGGCGGGGGGCAGTATCCTTTCCGTCGAGGCACCGACGGAGGGCGGGATCCTCTTCCGGGGCCAGCCCGACCTCGAGACCCTGGCCTGGATCCGCCGCAAGGCGACCGGCGACCGGGGCTACAGCCTGGCGGGGCTGATCCATACCCTGGGGCCGCCGGCCATGCGCCAGATCATCGCCGGGGCCCTGACCTCGCCGATCCAGCCCTGGGATGCCCTCATCTGTACCTCGCCCTCGGTACGGGACGCCGTGTCGCGCATGTTCGACGGCTGGGGCGACTTCCTGGGCGAGCGCTTTGGCGGTGAGGCCCGGCCCCGGCCCCAGCTGCCGGTCATCCCCCTGGGAGTTCCGGCCCAGGAGATCCGCGACAAGGCCGACCGCCCGGGTGCCCGGGCCCGCGTCCGCTCAGACCTGGGTATTGAGGCCGACGAGGTCCTGGTGGTCTGGGTCGGCCGCCTGTCCTTCTTCGAGAAGGCCTTTCCCCAGCCCATGTTCCGGGCCGTCGAGGAGGCCGGACAGCTGACAGGCCGGCGCATGCACTTCGCCCTGGCGGGCTGGTTCCCGGGTGGCGAGGCCGACCGGGCCCGCTACGAGCAGGCCGCCGCCGCCTACGCGCCCTCCGTCCAGGTGGACTTCCAGGACGGCAACGACCCGGAGGTGGTGGCCGACCTCTGGGCGGCCGGCGACATCTTCCTGTCCCTGGTGGACAACATCCAGGAGACCTTCGGCATCACCCCTCTGGAGGCCATGGCGGCTGGCCTGCCGGTAGTCGCCAGCGATTGGGATGGCTATCGCTTCACCGTGCGGCACGGCGTCGAGGGCTTCCTGGTCCCGACACTGGGCGGACCGCCCGGGGCCCTCGGCGAGGCCCTTTCCGCCCGCCACGCCATCGGACTGGATTCCTACCAGAGCTTTGTCGGGGCGGTGGCCCAGCACACCGCCGTCCATGTCGGGCGGGCCGCCGAGGCCATAGCCGAACTGACCCGGAACCCGGAGCTTCGCCGGCGCATGGGTGCGGCGGGCCGGGTGCGGGCCCGGGAAGCCTTTGACTGGCCTGTCGTGGTACGGCAGCTGACCGGCTTGTTCGAAGAGCTCGCCGCCCTGCGCGCCGCCACGCCTGGAGGCGCGGCGAGCCACAGGCTGCACCCGCTTAAGGGCGACCCCTTCGCCGACTTCGCCGGCTTCGCCACCCACGACCTGGGCCTGGAGCGCCGCCTGCGCCTGCGACCGGGCGCCGGGGAAGCCGACCTGGCCCGGTCCGGTGGCGTCGAGCTGGACGGGGCCTTCCGCATGTGGCGGGCGGCGCCCGAGGAGGCCAGCCGGGTGGTGGAGCTTCTGGCCGGGGCCGGGGATCTCAGCGTGCGCGATCTCCTGCTCGCCTTCCCCGCCGAGCGCCGGCGGGCCGTCCAGATGAGCCTGGTCTGGCTGGCCAAGATTGGTGTCGTGGACTGGCTTGCAGCTCAGGCCTGAGCGGGCTCCAGCCAAAGCTCGCGAAGCCGGCCTGCGGCGCGGTCATCCACCCCCAGGCCCGCCAGGTAGGTCTCGACTGAGCCCGACCGCTCCCGGATCGCGGCAAAGGCCGCCTGCAGATAGGCACCCTCCACGCCGAGGAAGGCGCGGACCGCCGTCTCTGAAGGCTGGCGGCCCAGGCTTTGCGTCAGGGCTTCGGTGACCTGGGGCAGACGGGCCTCGATCCGCGCGGCGCGGTTGGTCAGTTCGAAGTCCGCCGCGGCGTCCTCGGGGCGGACCCCGAGAAGATGGTGGGTGAGGGCGGCGAGCAGGCCGGTCCGGTCCTTGCCAGCCGTGCAATGGATCAGCACCGCCTGGCCCTCGCCCAGGGCCTCGAAATAGCGGCTGAACAGCTCCTGGTGACGGAGCTCGAAGGGGGCCTTCCGATAGTAGTCGAGGAAGAAGGCCCGGGCGCTTTGGGCCGACAGGTCGGTCTCCCTCAGGAAGGCCACGTGGGGCGGCTCGGCCTGGTCGCCATGCTCGCAGTCGATCACCTGAGCGGCGAAACCCTCGGGCCGGCGGGAGGGCTGGTTCGCCCGCTCCGTAGGTCGGCGGAGGTCCACGACGGCGGACAGGCCGAGGCTGGCGATGCGCGCCAGGTCCGCGTCGGTGGCGCCGCCGTGGTGGGCCGAGCGCCAGAGCCGACCCCGCACGACCCGAAGGCCGCCGGGCACGGCGTAGCCGCCATAGTCGCGGAAGTTCTCGACACCCTCGAGGGGCAGGAGGCGTTCATCGGGGGTCATGAAGGGCCTTGTGACTTGGGTCGGTGACGGTTTCAGGACGATCGGGGCGGAAATCCGCGAGGAAGGCCTCCACCCCCGGGGCGACGGCGGCCAGGCCCTTGTAGCGCCGGAAGTCCTCGGGCGCCGCCGCCCAGGCCTGGGCAAAAACCGCGGCGGCCTCGGGGTCGGCGGCCAGGGCCCTGAGGGGGGTCAGGTGGATGCGGATGGTGAACAGCAACCCGCCGGTCTGCGGCAGGCGGCGCAGGGTCTGTCGCTCGCAGCGGATGTAGAGGCCCGCTCCCGGCTGCCGGGGCCTCTGGCGGAGAGCCCGTCGTCGGGCCTCCGACGCCTCCGGGGCGTAGAGCCCGCGCCAGGCGACCACCGACCAGTTACGCCGCTCGACGATGTCCTCCACTGGCAAGTGGTCGAAAATCCTCCGTACACGAAACAGGAATCGCTCCGCGAAACCGGGTACCGGGCCGTGAAGGGCCTCCAGCCCCTTTCCGAGGGCCTCGTCGGCGGTGAAGAAGGATCCGGCGCTCAGGCTCAGGGCCGAGACCGCCCAGTCGCCCGCCCGCCGCTCCATCAGCACCAGATCATCTGGGACCCTCCGGGCGGCGGCCAGGAGGGGCGGGCGGTGGTCGGCGCGGGCGCGCAGTCCAAGGAAGGCGGCGACCAGGCCGGCCGCCTCGGCCTGGCCGGGACGCGAGCCCTGCGTCTCGCCCCAGACCTTGTCCGGAACGGCGCGGTAGAGGCGATCCTTGCGCGCCCAGGGCCGCGCCTCGCCGCCCTCCAGCCAGGCCTCGGGCGCGATCCGCTTCAGGCCGATGGCGAAACCGGGCGGACCTGCCCAGGCTGGATCGGAAAAGCGAGGCGCGGACGGCGTGGGCATGAGGTCGGACACTAGCACCCTGCGGCGTGTTCCCCTCAAGTCGGAAACGCCCTAGCTTGGGCGGCGTAATTTCCGGAGGGAGCAGCATGGGCGTCGAGGCGGTGATCTGGGATTTTGGCGGGGTCTTCACCTCCTCGCCCTTCGAGGCCTTCAATCGGTACGAGGCAGAGAAGGGCCTGCCCCGGGACCTGATCCGGACGGTCAACGCCACCAATCCGGACACCAATGCCTGGGCGCTCTTCGAGCGGGCCGAGGTCGACTCGGCGGGCTTCGACCGGCTGTTCCACGAAGAGAGCGCAGCCCTTGGCCATCCGGTACCCGGGCGCGAGGTCCTGCCCCTGCTATCGGGCCACCTGCGGCCGGCCATGGTCGACGCCCTGCTGGCCTGCAAGGCCCGGTTCAAGGTGGGTTGCATCACCAACAACATGGCCTCCAGCCACTCGCCGGGCTCGGAGTCCACCATGGTGACCGCCATGGGGCGGGTCATGCCGCACTTCCACGCCATCATCGAAAGCTCGAAGGCGGGGGTGCGAAAGCCGGACCCCCGAATCTACCTGATGATGTGCGAGCAGCTGGAGGTCGAGCCCGCTGCCTGCGTCTACCTCGACGACCTGGGAATCAACTGCAAGCCGGCCGCCGCCCTGGGCATGCGGGCCATCAAGGTGGTCAGCGAGGCCCAGGCCCTGTCCGAGCTCGCCGAGGCCACCGGGCTCACCTTCGGAGGTGCGGCGTGACCTCCCGGGTGCGGATCGGCGCCATCGACGCCCTCGAGAAGCTGCCCCTTTGGGGGGACCTGCCGGGCGACCGGGACGCCATCTCGCGGACCTTTGTCTTCGCGGACTTCAATGCCGCCTTCGCCTTCATGACCCGGGTCGCCCTGAAGGCCGAGCGGATGGATCACCATCCCGAATGGGCGAATGTCTGGAACCGGGTCGAGGTCACCCTCACCACCCATGACGCCGGCGGCGTCACCAGCCTCGACGTCGAACTCGCTGCCTTCATGGACGCCGTGGCGGCCGATCTCGGGGTCAGTTGATCAGGACGTTCAGCAGGACCAGGCGCGCGCCCGGGCCGCCGACATTCAGGTCCACCTGCTTCTGCAGGAGGGGCGCCAGAACGTCGAGGTCGGGGGCCTGCCCGGGTGCCAGGTTCGAGGTGTAGAGCGAAAGCTGCCGCGCCATGTCGGACCTGAGCCGGGGCTGTATCTGGCTGATCCGGGCCCGGAGCTTGGGGTCCTTCACGTCTACGCCGTTCTCCAGGGAGATTACGCCCCGGGTGCGGTTCCGGCGCAGGATGTTGGCCTGGATAAGGGGCAGTCGAATGAAGGTGGGCTGCGGTTGGCCGCCGATTCCGGACCCGCCTCCCGCCGCCAGGGCCGGGGTGGCGGCGACAAGGGACAGAAGGCTGAGGAAGTGTCGGCGGTTCATGCCGTCATTTCTTACCGATTATGGTTAGCGATCTCTTTACCGGACGCGGCGCAGGCTACCCGGGTATCAAGAATCCGCTCGGAGACCTGAGTTGAACCGTTTCTCCACAGATGCCGGCGAACTCGAGGGCAAGACCATCCTCGTGACCGGAGGGACCGGGTCCTTCGGCCGCCGCTTCATCGACACTGTCCTCAGCCGGGCCGAGCCGCGCAAGCTGATCGTCTTTTCCCGGGACGAGTTGAAGCAGCACGAAATGCAGGTCGACATGGCCGAGCGGTTCACCCCCGAGCAGATGAGCCGCATGCGGTTCTTCCTGGGCGACGTCCGCGACCGCCAGCGCCTGACCCTGGCCCTCCGCGGGGTGGACGTGGTGGTCCACGCCGCCGCCCTCAAGCAGGTGCCCGCAGCCGAGTACAACCCTTCGGAATTCATCCAGACCAACGTCCTGGGCGCGGAGAATATCGTCTGGGCGGCCCTGGCCAACCGGGTGAAGAAGGTCATCGCCCTGTCCACCGACAAGGCCTGCAACCCCGCCAACCTGTACGGGGCCACCAAGCTGGCCTCGGACAAGACCTTCGTGGCGGCCAATAACCTGTCCGGCGACATCGGCGCCCGCTTCGCCGTGGTCCGGTACGGGAACGTCGTCGGCTCCCGGGGCTCGGTGGCACCCCTGTTCCAGCGCCTGATCGCCCAGGGCGCCAGGGATCTGCCGATCACTGACCCGCGCATGACGCGCTTCTGGATCACCCTGGGCCAAGGGGTCGACTTCGTCCTCTCCTCCCTGTCCATGATGCGGGGCGGGGAGATCTTTGTGCCAAAGATCCCCTCCATGAAGATGACCGACCTGGCCGAAGCCCTGGCGCCCGGCCTGCCGACCCGGGTCATCGGCATCCGGCCGGGGGAGAAGCTCCACGAGATGATGATCTCCGTGGATGACGCCCGGCATGTGGTCGACCTCGGCGACCGCTACGCCATCGAGCCGGCCTTCGTGGAATTCTCCCGGGAGTCTTTCGCCGGTGCCCATCCCCAGGTGCGAGAAGGTTTTTCCTACGCCAGCGACACCAACGAGGAATGGCTGACCCACGAGGGTCTCCTCCGCCTCCTCGGCGATCCGGGGGCCAGCGCCATGCCCCCGCCCGCCGGAGCCTGAGATGACCTCGGGGGCCTTCCTGCCCTATGGCCGCCAGGACATCGACGAGTCCGACATCGCGGCCGTGGCCGAGGCCCTGAGATCCGACTTCCTGACGACGGGCCCCGGGGTCGAGGCCTTCGAGGAGGCCTTTGCCGCCGTGGTGGAGGCACCCTTCGCCGTGGCCTGCTCCAACGGCACAGCCGCCCTTCACCTGGCCATGCTGGGGCTCGGCGTCGGTCCCGGCGACCGGGTCGCCGTGCCCGCAACCACCTTCCTGTCCACCGCCAACTGCGTCCGGTTCGTGGGCGGCGAGGTGATCTTCACCGACGTTGACCCCGCCACCGGGCTGATGACACCAGAGACCCTCGCCGAGGCCCTGGACCGGGCCGGGCCCGGGCCCCTGCGGGCCGTGATCCCGGTCCACCTGAGGGGCGATGTCGCAGACCTTCCGGGACTGGGGGCGGTCGCCGCCGACTCCGGTGCCGTCCTGGTGGAGGACGCGCCCCACGCCCTGGGCTCCACGGCGGACTTCGGGCAGGGGCCCGAGCCCGTCGGGTCCGGCCTGCGATCCTCCGCCGCCACCTTCTCCTTCCATCCGGTCAAGACCATCGCCACGGGCGAGGGCGGCATGATCACTACCCGGGATGCGGACCTGGCCGGACGGATGCGCCGGCTTCGCAGTCATGGCATGGAGCGGCCGGCGGGGGGCGATCCCTGGCTCTATGAAGTGCGTGAGCCCGGGTTCAACTACCGGCTGCCGGACATCCTCTGCGCCCTTGGCCAGTCCCAGCTGAAGCGCCTGCCTCAGTTCGCCGCCCGCCGACGCGATCTGGCGCGTCGCTATGCCGAGCGCCTGGCGCCCCTGGCACCCGTGGTCCGGCTGGCGGACAGCCCGACCTGGAGCCGCGCCGTCCTGCACCTGCTGACGGTCCGGATCGACTTCCCGGCGACGGGCCGCAGCCGCCGCGCGGTCGTCGAGGCCATGGCCGCGGAAGGTGTGGGATCCCAGGTCCACTACATTCCCGTCAGCGCCCAGCCCTACTATGTGGCCCGATATGGTCCTCCGGACCTTCCCGGGGCCGCGTCCTGGTACCGGAGCGCCTTGTCGCTTCCCCTCTTTCCGGCCATGGCGGACACCGACGTCGATCGGGCGGTGGACGCCTTGACCCGCGCCCTTGGCCTTCGTTGATCCGTCCGCCCCATTGAGGCCACGGATCGGGGCGACTAGGGTTATCCTGGACTGAAGGACCGGCGAAGAGGACCCGACCCCGCAGATGGCCCGCATCACCCTAGTGGACGACGACGAGAACATCGTGACCTCCGTAAGCCTCGCGCTGGAGAGCCAGGGCCATGCGGTCAAGGCCTACTTCGACGGAGCCTCGGGCCTCGCCGCCCTCGAGAACGATCCGCCGGACCTGGCCATACTCGACGTCAAGATGCCGCGCATGGATGGCATGGAGGTGCTTCGGCGCCTGCGTCGCGCCTCGGACCTGCCGGTGATCATCCTGACCTCGAAGGACGACGAGATCGACGAGCTGCTCGGGTTCAACCTCGGCGCCGACGACTACATGCACAAGCCCTTCAGCCAGCGCTTGCTCATCGAGCGGGTGAAGGCGGTCCTGCGCCGGGCCAACGGCGGCCTGGGGGACGAGGACGAGCCGGAGGCGGTGGCGCCCCGGGCACTGAAGCGCGGCCAGCTCACCCTCGACCCGGCGCGGCACGACTGTCTCTGGAACGGCCTGCCCGTGAAGCTGACGGTCACCGAATTCCTGCTGCTCCAGGCCCTCGCCCAGAGACCCGGATTCGTAAAGAGCCGCGACAACCTGATGGATGCGGCCTACGACGATCAGGTCTATGTCGACGACAGGACCATCGACAGCCACATCAAGCGGATGCGCCGCAAGTTCCGGGAGGTCGACCCCGATTTCGACGCGATCGAGACCCTCTATGGCGTCGGCTACCGATACCGCGAAGCCTGAGCCCGGCCGCCAGTGGTGGCGCCGGCCGCCGGCGTCCCGCCTCGGAAGGCTGATCCTCGTCCTCAACCTCCTGGGCCTGGCCGTCCTTATTGTCGGTGCCCTGGTGCTGAACGAGCTGCGCCGGGGCCTGGTGGAGGCCCGGATCGACAGCCTCACCACCCAGGGCGAGCTGATGGCCAGCCTGATTGACCAGGCGGCGACGGTCGGCGAGCCCGTCCCGGCCCTTGACGCCGCCCGGGCCAGCGAAATCCTCCAGCTTCTTGCCAATCCCAGCGTCCAGAGGGCGCGGCTCTTCGACCCCCAGGGGCAGGTGATCGCCGACAGCGACTGGATCGCCAACCAGGTGGAGGAGGGAATCCTGCCCCCAGCCCGTCCGAGAGGGGGGCCTGCACCCCCGGCGAACTCCGGCAAGCCCCGGCCTTCGCCAGGGCAGACCGCGCTCCGGGCCGAGATTGCGGGCGCGCTCGAGGGGCGCCGGGTGGCGGGCGTCCGTCGCGCCGATCCGGCGGGCCGGGTGGTCTCGGTTTCCTTTCCCATTCGCCACGTACAGGCCGTTCTGGGGGTCCTTACGGTCGAGGCTGGCGACGTCGACAGCATAATCGCCCGCCAGAGGGCCGCCCTGGCGCCCTTCATCCTGCTCTCCATCGGGGTCACCCTCCTGTCCTCGGCCCTCCTCACCCGCCTGGTGGCCCTGCCCGTCCGGCGCCTGGCGCGCGCTGCCGACCGGGTGCGGCTGTCCCGGGTCCGGTCCATCTCGCTTCCCGACCTGGCCAGGCGAGGCGACGAGCTTGGCGACCTGACGCGGTCCCTCGAGGCCATGACGGATGCCCAGTCCGAGCGGATGGGCGCCATCGAGCGCTTCGCCGCCGATGTGGCCCACGAAATCCGCAATCCGCTCACATCCCTGCGCTCGGCGGTGGAAACCCTGGATCTGGTATCCGACCCCGACGCCCGAGCCCGGCTGCAGGGGGTGATCCGGCAGGACGTTCAGCGTATGGACCGCCTCGTCACGGACATCTCCAACGCCTCACGGCTGGATGCGGAACTGTCCCGGGAGGCGCCCCAGACCTTCGACCTGGGTCGACTCCTGGATGAGTTGGCCGGGGCCTACGGCTCCGCCCGCCGGGAAGGGGCTCCGGAGGTCCTGCTGTCCCGGCCCGAGGGTGAGACCCCGGTCCTGGGACGGGAAGGCCCGCTCGGCCAGGTGTTCCGGAATCTCATCGACAACGCCCGCTCCTTCAGTCCGCCCGGCGGTTCGGTCCGGCTCTTGCTGACACGCGAGGGCGGGATCACCGAGGTTCGTGTTGAGGATGACGGCCCGGGCATACCGCCGGAGAACCTCGAGACGGTCTTCGAACGCTTCTACACTTCCCGGCCCAGGGGTTCGGCCTTCGGCGGCAATTCGGGCCTGGGCCTGTCCATCGCCCGACAGATCGTGGAGGCCCAGGGGGGAACCCTCCGGGCTGAGAACCGCACCGGCGATAAAGGCGAGCGCACCGGTGCCTGTTTCCGGGTCCGCCTGCCCCTCCGCCCCGGGCCATGAGACCCGTGGCATGAGCGAGATCCTGCATGCCGGTCTGATCGCCCTGAGGTCAGGCGGGCGCTGGCGGGGTGCCCTCGTGTTCGGTCCCTCCGGAAGCGGCAAGAGCGACCTCGCCCTGAGGGCCCTGGACCTGGGATTCCGCCTGGTTGCCGACGACCGCACCCTGGTCTGGACGAGCGCCGGACGCCTCTTCGGCCGGGCCCCGGAC
>CAIWHQ010000113.1 GCA_903912465.1 uncultured Alphaproteobacteria bacterium
CCGGGTGCCTTCGGCGCGGCGGTGGCGAAGTCCGGGGTGACCGCCGCGGGCCTGGGAACCGGCTACGTGGTCTTCTTCGTCTACTCGGCCATCCTTGGGGCGGCGGGGGTGGTCCTGACCCTGATGGTCGCAGGCCGGGAAGCCCGCCGCCGACGGGACGACGGGACGGGGGGTCAGTCCCCCGCCTGACGCGCCCGCTCGATCGACTGGCGAATAATCTCGCCGGTCTCTGCGGGATCGACCCACCGGCCGACCTCCGACATCTTGCCCTTCTCCAGGTCCTTGTAATGGGAGAAGAAGTGGGCGACCTGCTCGGTCAGGATGGAGGGCAGGGCCCGCCAGGAATCGATGCCGGCATAGTAAGGGTGGAGCTTGTCCACCGGCACGGCCAGGACCTTCTCATCCTCCCCCGCCTCGTCAGCCATGATCAGGCAGCCGATCGGCCGGCAGCGGATGATGGCCCCGGTCGCCACCGGTGTGGGGCCGACCACCAGTATGTCCAGAGGGTCCCCGTCCCCCGACAGGGTGTGGGGAATGAAGCCGTAGTTTCCCGGATAGAACATGGCCGTGTGCAGGAAGCGGTCGACGAACATGGCGCCGGAGGCCTTGTCGAGCTCGTACTTCACGGGCGCGCCGCCCTGCGGAATCTCGATCAGGGCGTTGATGTCGTAGGGCGGATTCACCCCGACCGGGATGCGGGAAATGTCCATGTCGATCTCCTTGTCGGCACGATGCCGGTCAGGCTGCTGCTATGGCCCAAGGGGGCCGGGGGCGGAAGGGGCTGACAGGCGCCGATGTCTGTTCTATAGAGCCTGCAACATCGTTTGTGGCGTTGGATGACGTATGCGAGCGGCGGGCTGCGGCCCGGCCGCTTTTTTGTTGGATCAAGGGGCGCCCGGAAGGGGTCCGCCCGGCAGGGCTCGGAGAGACCGAATGCGCGGCAGGACGGCGGAGGACGCCCGACTCCTGGAGCTGCTCGACCCGGTGGCAGAGGCTGCGGGATACGAAATCGTGCGCCTGAGGCTGATGGGCAGCGAACACGCGCGACGGCTGCAGGTCATGGCCGAGACCCCCGAAGGGGAAATGAACGTCGAGGGCTGCGCCCAACTGTCCCGTGCCCTGTCCGAAGTCCTGGATGCTGCCGATCCCGTGTCGGGCGTCTACACACTGGAAGTCTCGACGCCGGGGGTCGACCGGCCCCTCACCCGGCTAAAGGACTTCGAGACCTATGAAGGATTCGAAGCGCGGATCGAGCTGGACCGCCTGGCCGAGGGCCGGAAGCGCTTCCGCGGCGAGCTCGCCGGCGTCGAGGGCGACCAGGTGGCCGTCAACCTCGAGGACGAGGCCGAGACCGCCCTTATTCCCTTCGCCTGGATCCTAGAGGCGAAACTGATCCTGACCGACCGGCTGATGGACCGGGGCGCCCAAGAGCGCGCCCGCCGTCTGGCCGCCGGCCCTAACCCCGATTCCGACCAGGAGGACGTCCCATGAGCCCGACAGGGATCGCCGCAAACCGGCTTGAGCTTCTGCAGATCGCGGAGGCGGTGGCGCGAGAGAAATCCATCGACCGCGAAGTGGTCATCTCGGCCATCGAAGAGGCCATCCAGAAGGGCGCCCGCGCCCGTTACGGCGCCGAACACGACATCCGCGTCCGTATTGATCCCAAGACCGGCGAGACCTCGCTGAAGCGCGTGGTCCGGGTCATTCCGGATGACGAGACCTTCACGGACGAAGACGGGCTGCCCGTCGAGCCGATTGGCGTCCGCCGTCTCTCCGAGGCCCTGCGCGACGACCCCGAGGCCGCTGTCGGCAAGACCTACGAGGAAGTCCTGCCGCCCTTCGAGTTCGGCCGGGTTCAGACCCAGATGGCCCGCCAGGTGGTGACCGGGAAGGTCCGCGAGGCCGAACGGGAACGCCAGTACGAAGAGTACAAGGACCGGGTCGGAGAGATCGTCAACGGCGTGGTCAAGCGGGTGGAGTACGGCAATACGGTCGTCGACCTGGGCCGTGGCGAAGGGATCATGCGCCGCGACCAGTCCATCCCCCGGGAAAACTTCAACATCGGCGATCGCATCCGCTGCTACATCTATGACGTGCGGCGCGAGGCCAAGGGCCCGCAGATCCTGCTCAGCCGGGCCCACGGCGGCTTCATGGCCAAGCTGTTCGCCCAGGAAGTGCCCGAGGTCTATGACGGCGTCATCGAGATCCGCGCCGTGGCGCGGGATCCCGGCAGCCGCGCCAAGATGGCGGTGGTCTCCAATGACGGCTCCATCGACCCCGTGGGCGCCTGCGTCGGCATGCGCGGCAGCCGCGTTCAGGCGGTCGTCGCCGAGCTCCAGGGCGAGAAGATCGACATCATCCAGTGGAACCCGGATGAGGCCACCTTCATCGTCAACGCCCTGGCGCCCGCCGAGGTCTCCAAGGTGGTGATGGATGAGGAGGACGAGCGGGTCGAAGTGGTGGTGCCGGACGAACAGCTGTCCCTGGCCATCGGACGCCGCGGCCAGAACGTTCGCCTGGCCTCCCAGCTGACCGGCTGGCAGATCGACATCATGACGGAGAGCCAGGAGAGCGAGCGCCGCCAGCGCGAGTTCGCCGAGCGCACCGCCCTGTTCCAGGAAGCCCTGGACGTGGACGAGGTGATCGCCCAGCTCATCGTGACCGAAGGCTTCGCCACGGTGGAGGACGTCGCCTATGTGGACGCCTCCGAGATCGCTGCCATCGAGGGCTTTGACGAGGATACCGCCGAGGAGATCCAGGCCCGGGCCCGCGACCACCTCGAGCGTGAAGCCGCTGAGCTTGACGCCACCCGCCGTGGACTCGGCGTGGAGGATGGCCTCCTGGAGATCGACGGCGTGACCCTTCCCATTGCCGTGGCGCTCGGCCAGGGCGAGGTGAAGTCCGTTGAGGACCTCGCCGGCCTCGTGCCGGATGACCTGCGCGGCTGGTACGAGTCCCGGAATGGGGAGCGCGTGCGCGAGTCGGGCATTCTCGAGGCCTTCGGGATGGACGCCGGCGATGCCGAAGCCCTGATCCTGCGCGCCCGCGTGGCCATGGGCTGGATCGAGCCGGCACCGGAGGTGGTCGAAGAGGAAATCGAGGCCGAACTGAGCGAAGAGGACATTGTCTTCGGTCAGCCGAGCCCCTCAGGAGCCTGACGCCCGGGTGACCCTCGCCGGACCCAGAACCCACGCCGAGGCTTCGCGCCAGAGCCGCGACCTGGCGTCTGGAGAGGTGCGTCCGCGCGAGACCATGATCCGGTTCGTCGCAGGGCCCGATAACCGGGTGGTCCCTGACCTGGCCGGGCGGCTGCCCGGGCGGGGACTGTGGGTGGCCGCTGACCGGGCCTCTGTCGAGACCGCGGCGAAGAAGGGCCTGTTCAGCCGGTCAGCCCGGACGGCGCTGAAGGCCAGCCCGGACCTTGCTGCCCAGGTCGAGGTCCTGCTGCTCAAGCGACTGCTGGACGGACTGGGCCTTGCCCGACGCGCTGGGGACCTGGTCACCGGCTTTGAGAAGGTCGTCTCCACGGTGGGCGAGGGCCGCGCCGCCTGGCTGATCGAGGCGACCGACGGGGCACCCGATGGCCGCCGCAAGGTGCTTTCCGCCCTCCGGCGGGCCTCCCCGTCGCCGGGCCTCGCCGGGCTCTGGACGGGGGAAGAATTGAGTTTGGCCTTGGGAGGCGAGAATGTGATACACACCGCCTTCCTTGTGGGACGGGGTGCCGACCGCTGGACATTTGATGTCCAGCGGCTTTCAGGCTTCCGGCCCCTGGTTCCGGAATCCTGGAGCGAGGCGCCTGCGTCCGCTCCCGGGTCTTCGGACCCGGCCCAGGGCGTGTGAATTTCGAAGTGGGCCGGACCTGTCCGGCCGGATGTAAAGCGAGCGCATGAGCGACGAAAAAGACAACGGCCGTCCCACCGCCCCTGGCGGACGCCAGCCCCTGACCCTCAAGCCGCGCCTCGGCGCAGGATCGGTCAGCGCCGGTACGGTCAAGCAGAGCTTCAGCCACGGTCGCTCCAAGACGGTGGTGGTCGAGACCAAGCGCGCGCGAACCCCTGGATCCGCCCCGGGAAACCTGGCCGGGCCCTCGCCCGCCGAACGCCGCGCCACGCCGCCGGCAGCGCCCGCACCCCGGCCGGCTGCCTTCTCCGCCCCTGTCGACGGCAATCTCTCCGCCGAGGAGCTCAAGGCCCGCCAGAGGGCGATCGAACTCGCCCGCGAACACCAGGCGCGACAGGCCATAGAGGCCCAGGCCCAAGCCAAGGCCCAGGCCGACACCGCGGCTCGCGCGGAAGCGGCCAGCCAGGCCGCTGAGGCCGCGCCCCTGCCGCCGCCCGCCCCGGAGGCAGCGCCGGCACCTCAGGCGCAGGACCCGACGCCCCAGGCCCCACCTCCTCAGGCCCTATCCCCTCAGGCCCCAGCTCCACAGGCCCCGGCTGCATCGCCTCCGAGACCGTCCGCTGAGGCCCCTCGCGCCGGGTCGCCCGGGTCGCCTAACCAGACCCGGACCTACGAGCCGTCCCGGGAACGCCGGGACGATCGTCCGACGACGACGACCTACCGTCCCGAGCGTCCGGCCGGCCGGTTCGAGAACACCAGTTTCGGCCAGCGCGCCCCGCGGACCGACGGTCCGAACCGGGATCGCCCGGGCCAGGATCGTCCCCGCGAGGGCGACCGCTCCGCCCCGACCGGGCGCGCCTTCGCCCCCGGCGGCGAACCCGTCCGCTACTCTGCCCTGGCCCCGCGCCCGGCGCCCGGTGCCCGAGACGACTCCCGTCCGGGCGGACCCCGGACGCCCAGGATTGCGCCTGCCGCCGCCCCGGCCGAGCCTGAGATCCAGCGCGCGGCCCGTCAGGCGCCTCGCCCGGGCTCGCTGAACCTCGACCGGCGCCCGGACGAGGATGAAGACACCCGCCGCAAGGCGGCCAACGCCGCCGGAAAGCCGATCAGCCGGGCAAAGGGTGCCACCCAGCGCCGCGAGGGTCGACTGACCATCCAGGCCGTCGCCGGCGACGATGAAGGTGCCGTTGAGCGGATGCGCTCGCTGGCCTCGGTCCGCCGGGCTCGGGAGCGCGAGCGGGAAAAGCGCAAGGGCGGTGCCCAGGAGCAGGCTCGGTCCTCCCGCGAGGTGGTGATCCCGGACGTGATCACCGTGTCCGAGCTATCGAACCGGATGGCCACGCGCGGCGTGGACGTCATCAAGTTCCTGATGCGCCAGGGCATGATGCTGAAGATCAACGACGTGATCGACAGCGACACCGCCGAGCTGATCGCCGCCGAGTTCGGTCACACGGTCAAGCGTGTGTCGGACTCCGACGTGGAAGAAGGCTTCCTCGGGGCCGACGACGGGGACGAGACCCTGGAGACCCGGGCCCCGGTTGTGGCGGTCATGGGCCATGTCGACCACGGCAAGACCTCTCTCCTCGACGCCCTGCGCCAGGCGGATGTCGCCGGCGGTGAGCACGGCGGCATCACCCAGCACATCGGCGCCTACCAGGTGAAGCTGGCCGAAGGGAATCGCGTGACCTTCCTGGACACGCCTGGCCACGCTGCCTTTACGGCCATGCGAGCCCGCGGCGCCGAGGTCACCGACCTCGTCGTCCTGGTCGTGGCCGCGGACGACGGGGTCATGCCCCAGACCATCGAGGCCATCCAGCACGCCAAGGCGGCGGGGACGCCAATCATCGTGGCCGTCAACAAGATGGACAAGCCCGACGCCAACCCGACCCGGGTCATCAACGAGCTGCTCCAGCATGAAATCGTGGCGGAGAGCCTGGGCGGCGAGACCCAGATCATCGAGGTCTCTGCCCTCAAGAAGACCGGCCTTGATGACCTGATCGAGGCCATCCTGCTGCAGGCCGAGGTCCTGGAACTGAAGGCCAATCCGGACCGGACGGCCGAAGGCGTGGTGATCGAGTCCAAGATCGACCGCGGCCGGGGCGCCGTGTCCACTGTTCTGGTCAAGCGCGGCACCCTGAAGCGCGGCGACATCATCGTGGCGGGCGCCAGCTTCGGCCGGGTCCGCGCCCTTCTGAACGAGCGCGACGAGCAGGTTCTCTCGGCAGGACCTTCCGAGCCGGTGGAGGTCCTCGGCCTCGACGGCGCGCCCTCCCCGGGCGAGGCCTTCGCCGTGGTCGAATCCGAAGCCCGCGCCCGCGAGCTGACCGGTTACCGCATCCGCGTGAAGCGCGAGAAGGCCGGGGCCCCTGTGGCTGGCGGCGTGTCCATGGCCGACTTCATGGCCAAGATGCAGGACAAGAAGATCTCGGAGATGCCGGTCATCATCAAGGCCGACGTCCAGGGGTCGGCGGAGGCCATCATCGGCTCCCTCGAGAAGCTCGCCACGGATGAGGTGCGTGCGCGCATTATCCTGTCCGGCGCCGGCGCCATCAGCGAAAGCGACGTCATGCTGGCCAAGGGGTCGGGCGCGCCCATCCTGGGCTTCAATGTCCGGGCCACCACCCAGGCCCGCCAGCTCGCCGAGCGCGAAGGCGTCGAGATCCGCTACTACGCCATCATCTATGACCTGCTTGACGACGTTAAGGGCGTCATGTCGGGCCTGCTGGCGCCGGAGCAGAGGGAAACCTTCCTCGGCAACGCCCGTGTCCTGCAGGCATTCGACATCACCCGCGTGGGCAAGGTGGCCGGCTGCCGCGTCACCGAAGGCGTGGTCCGGCGTGGCGCCCGGGTCCGGATCGTCCGCAACGACATCGTCGTCCTGGAACTGGGGGTCCTGCAGACCCTCAAGCGGTTCAAGGACGAGGTGGCCGAGGTCGGAAACGGCGTCGAGTGCGGCATGGCCTTCCAGGGCTTCCAGGACATCCAGGAAGGCGACATCATCGAGTGCTTCACCATCGAAGAGGTCAAGCGCAGCCTCTAGGGTGGCGCGTGCGCCGGGGGGTTTCATGCTCAGACGACTCGCCCTGCTCTCCCTGGTCTGCCTCCTGGCCGCCTGTGCGACCGCCAACCGCGTGGGTGCGGCCAATGACATCCACGCCCTCCTGGTGGCGATCCGCGATGATGACCGGGCCGCCTTCGACGCCAGGGTCGACCGCGACGCCCTCAAGGCCGAGATGTCCACCCGGCTCTCCCGTGAGGCAGGCCGGCTGAAGGTGGAAGGCCTCGACCTCGGCCAACTGAGCGCCGTCATCGCCCCGAACATCGCCAACCTCGCCGGCGACGCCCTGATCCAGCCCCGGGTCTTCCGCCAGGTCGCCGAGGCCTATGGCTACACACCCGACAAGCCCCTGCCCGGGCCCGTCGCCATCGCCAGCCGCCTTAAGGCCATGCCGGACGGCCGGGTCTGCGCCACCCAGGAGAAGGATGGCCCCTGCCTGCTGGTCTTCACCCGATCTCCCGAGGGCCGCTGGCGCCTGAGCGGCTTCGAAGGCGACCTGTCCACCCTCAAGATCCGCCGCTGACGACGCCCGCCATGTCCTGGGAAGATGCTCTCTCCGCCTACGGGCGCTTCGACTTCCAGGATGGTCCCTGGACCCGTCCCGTCTGGCGGCGCGGCACGGGCCCCGCGGTCATCATCATCCACGAGATCCCCGGCCTGCATCCCCTGGTGATCCGCTTTGCAGACCGGGTGGCCGAGGCCGGCATGACCGTCTTCCTGCCGAGCCTGATCGGAGACCCCGGGCGACCGGTCAGCGGCGGCTATGCCCTGAAATCCATGGCGACAGCCTTCTGCATCCGGCGGGAGTTCAACGTCTGGCGGACCGGGCGGACCAGCCCGATCGCCGACTGGCTCCGGGCCCTGGCCCGCAAGGCCCACGCCGAGTGCGGCGGGGCGGGCGTGGGGGCCGTGGGCATGTGTTTCTCGGGCGGCTTCGCCCTGGCCATGATGACCGAACCTGCCGTGGTGGCGCCGGTCCTGTCCCAGCCTTCCCTTCCCCTGCCCTTCGGCTCCCGCTCCCGGGCGGCGGACATCGATGTCTCGCCCGAGGACCTGCGTTGCGTGAAAGACCGGCTTGAGGCCGAAGACCTGACCGTGATGGGGCTGCGTTTCCGGTCGGACCGGTTCGTGCCCGATGCCAGATTTGACACGCTCAGGGCTACCTTCGGAGCGCGTTTTGACGCCGTCGAGCTGGAGGATGCCGACGCCGCCCCCGCCGACATGCCGCCGCATTCGGTCCTGACCCTGCACCTTCGGGAAGACGGTCCCACCCGGGCGGCCGAGCAGAAGGTGATCGATTTCTTCCGGCACAGGACGGGCGCCTGAGCCCCCGTCGGCTGGACAGCCGGGCCCGTCGCGACTAGAACCCGCCGCCTCCCCCGCGTCCGCGTCCGATCCGCGGTCCGGGACAGCCATTCGGGACACTCCCCATGAAAAAGCATTCCGGCGCCGGACGCGGCGCCCCGGCCGGGCCGTCGCAGCGTCAGCTGAGGGCAGGGGAGCTGATCCGCCATGCCCTGGTGGAGATCCTGCGCGAAGAGGACTTCGCCGATCCGGACCTGGCCGGCGTCTCGGTGACCTTGACCGAGGTCCGGATGAGTCCTGACCTGCGCCACGCCCACTGCTTCGTCGAACCCCTGGGAGGCCAGGCGGCCGGCCCGGTGGTGGCGGGGCTGAACCGCCACGCAAAATTCCTGAGGGGGCGGCTGGGTCGCGGGATCGACATGAAGTTCACCCCCGACCTCAAGTTCGCCCACGACGAGAGCTTCACCGAGGCGGCCCGCATGGAAGCCCTCTTCCGCGACCCGAAGGTGGCCAGGGACCTGGGGCCGGGCGACCCCGAAGGTGAGGACGAAGCCTGATGGGGCGGCGAAAGACGGGAGAGGCGGTCTCGGGATGGCTCTGCCTGGACAAGCCCTACGACCTGACCTCTACCCAGGCGGTGGGGCGGATCCGGCGGGCCTTCAACGCCCAGAAGGCGGGACACGCGGGGACCCTCGATCCCCTTGCAACCGGGATCCTGCCCATCGCGCTTGGCGAGGCGACCAAGACTGTCAGCTTCATGATGGATGCCGGGAAGACCTACCGCTTCACCATCGCCTGGGGCCGGACCACCACCACCCTGGATCGTGAAGGCGAGACCTCGGCTGCCTCCGACGTGCGGCCCAGCCTGGCCGAGACTGAAGCCGCCCTGCCGGCCTTCGTCGGTGAAATCGATCAGGTTCCGCCCGCCTTTTCCGCCATCAAGGTGGCCGGCGAGCGCGCCTACGACCTCGCCCGGGCCGGCGAGACCGTAGAACTGGCCTCCCGCCGGGTGGTGATCCACAGGGCCCAGGTGACCGGCGCACCGGACGCCGACCATGTCGACATAGAGATCGACTGCGGCAAGGGCGTCTATGTCCGCGCCATCGTCCGGGATCTGGCCGAACGCCTCGGCGCCTGTGGTCACGTCAGCGCCCTGAGACGGACCCGGGTGGGGCCCTTCACGGAGGCCCGGGCGATTACGCTGGAAAACCTTGAGGATCTGGGGCATAAGGCGCGCCTCTTGGAGGCCCTGCTTCCGGTCGAGACCGCCCTGGACGACATCCCGGTGCTGGCCGTGACCGCTGAAGACGCCTTCAGGCTCAAGCAGGGACGACCCATCGTTCTCGTGCCCCGACAGGTTGAAGACCTGAAGGCCCGGCTCCCGGCCGGCGACCGGACGGTTTCAGCCCTGGCGGGCGGTTCGCTGGTGGCGCTCTGCGAGATGCGTATGGGACGGCTCGAACCCGTACGCGTCTTTCACCTCTGACCAGAGCGGAGACTGCACGATGTCGATTACGCTGGAACGCAAGGCCGATCTTATCAAGACGCACGGCCGCTCCGAAGGCGATACCGGAAGCGCGGAAGTCCAGGTGGCCATCCTTTCTGAACGGATTTCCAACCTGACCGAGCACTTCAAGAGCCACAAGAAAGACAACCACTCCCGTCGGGGCCTGCTGAAGATGGTGTCGCAACGCCGTCGTCTGCTGGATCACCTGAAGGCCTCTGACGCAGGTCGCTACCAGGCGATCATCGAGAAGCTCGGCCTGCGCCGCTAGTTCCCGAGCGCCCGAGAGGGGGCTTCGGTTTTTTCACCGCCGCCCCCGCGACAGGCCGGGGGACCAGGGGCGGTACACGAAGGCCCATTCAGGGGCCTTCGTCCTACGTCGGGGGTTCAAAGGAAATCCTCACCGCGCCTGTCGTTCCTGGAGAGGATTTCGGTCGTCCGACGCCCTGTCCGTCCCCGCCGGGAATACGCCCGCGGGAGAAGAAAGAAGCCAAAATGTTCGATATCAAGAGAAAAACCATCGAGTGGGGCGGTCGCACGCTGACCCTCGAAGCCGGCCGCATGGCCCGCCAGGCCGACGGTTCAGTCCTGGCCACCTACGGCGAGACCATGGTGCTGGCCACCGCTGTCTTCGCCAAGAGCGCCAAGCCCGGGCAGGACTTCTTCCCCCTGACCGTGAACTACCAGGAGAAGTACTACGCCGCGGGCAAGATCCCCGGCTCCTTCCCCCGCCGCGAAGCCGCACCGAGCCAGAAGGAAACCCTGACGTCGCGCCTGATCGACCGTCCGATCCGGCCGCTGTTCGTCGAGGGCTTCAAGAACGAGGTCCAGGTGGTCACCACCGTCCTGGCCCACGACCTCGAGAATGATCCCGACATCGTCGCGCTGGTGGCCGCCTCGGCCGCCCTCGTTCTGTCAGGGGCACCCTTCATGGGGCCGATCGGCGCCGCCCGCGTGGGCTACGTCAACAGCGAGTACGTCCTCAACCCGACCCTCGACCAGATGAAGGAATCGGCCATGGACCTGGTCGTCGCTGGAACCAGCGACGCGGTCATGATGGTGGAGTCCGAGATCCAGGAGCTCTCCGAAGAGGTGGTCCTGGGCGGCGTGACCTTCGCCCACAAGTCCATGCAGCCGGTGATCGACGCGATCATCGAACTGGCCGAGCATGCCGCCAAGGAGCCCTTCGAGTTCACCGCCGACGACACCGAGGCCCTGAAGGCCGAGGCCCGGAAGCTGGTGGGCGCAGACATGGCCGCGGCCTACAAGATCGTCGCCAAGGGTCAGCGCCAGGACGCCGTCGGCCAGGCCAAGGCCAAGGCCTCGGCCGCCCTGGCCAAGTCCGACGCCAACCCGGCTGGCGCTGACAGCCAGAAGCTGGCCGGCGTGCTGAAGGAGCTCGAGGGCGAGGTCGTCCGCCGCAACATCATCGAGACGGGCATCCGCATCGATGGCCGGACGGTCGACAAGGTCCGCCCCATCGTCTCGGAGGTCGGCGTCCTGACCCGGGCCCATGGCTCGGCCCTGTTCACCCGCGGCGAAACCCAGGCCCTGGTGGTCGCCACCCTGGGCACCGGCGACGACGAGCAGATGATGGACGTCCTCGAAGGCAAGTACTACGAGCGCTTCCTGCTGCACTACAACTTCCCCCCCTTCAGCGTCGGCGAGACCGGCCGGATGGGCGCCCCCGGGCGGCGGGAAGTGGGTCACGGCAAGCTGGCCTGGCGGGCGATCCGTCCCATGCTGCCGCCCCATGACGAGTTCCCCTACACCATCCGCCTGGTCTCCGAGATCCTGGAGTCCAACGGGTCTTCCTCCATGGCCTCGGTGTGCGGATCGTCCCTGGCCCTGATGGACGCCGGCGTACCCCTGAAGAAGCCCGTCAGCGGCATCGCCATGGGCCTGATCCTCGAGAAGGACGGCTTTGCGGTGCTCTCCGACATCCTGGGCGACGAGGATCACCTCGGCGACATGGACTTCAAGGTGGCCGGGACCGAGGACGGGATCACCTCCCTCCAGATGGACATCAAGATCGCCGGCATCACCGAGGAGATCATGCGCAAGGCGCTGGAACAGGCCAAGGACGGCCGCCAGCACATCCTGGGCGAAATGGCCAAGGCCATGGAGGCCCCGCGCGCTGAGCTTGGGGAATTCGCGCCCAAGATCGAGACCATCAAGATCCCGGTGGACAAGATCCGCGAAGTGATTGGCTCGGGCGGCAAGGTGATCCGCGAGATCACCGCCGAAACCGGCGCCAAGGTCGACATCGGCGAAGATGGAACCATCCGCATCGCCGCGCCCGACCAGGCCAAGATCGACGCGGCCCGCGACTGGATCAAGTCGATCGCCTCGGAGCCCGAACTGGGCGCCATCTACACCGGCAAGGTCGTGAAGATCGTCGACTTCGGCGCCTTCGTGAACTTCTTCGGCGCCAAGGATGGCCTGGTTCACGTGAGCCAGATTTCCAGCGATCGGGTCAACAAGGTCTCGGACGTCCTGCAGGAAGGCCAGACCGTGAAGGTCAAGCTTCTCGGCTTCGATGACCGGGGCAAGACCCGTCTGTCGATGAAGGTCGTGGACCAGGAGACTGGCGAGGACCTGTCCAAGAAGGAAGGCGCCGACGAGGGTGCCGAAGGCTGACCGGACCTCCAGGTCCAGGACTTCAGGGGCGGCCGGAGAGATCCGGCCGCCCTTTTCATGACCTCAAGGTGGCTGTAAGGCAGGGGCCGGGTCCGCAGTTCACCCAGGCGTCGCCGCCCCGTCAGGGGAGCTAAACCTGCGAAGACAGACTTGATCAGACCCTGCCGCTCTCATTCCGCGCCAGGTCGAAGCCGGCGACCCCGACACCGCCCTCCCGGGCCAGGCGCAGCACGAGGACGCGTGATGCCCAGAACCTTCCTGCCCTTTGCGGTCGACGACATCTCGGCCCTGGCCCGGTCCCTGCGGGACCAGCTCGCCGCCCGGACGGAACCCCCCGGCCATGTCGAAATGCTGAACATGCTCGCCCGGGCGGCTGGCGACCGGAACTTCCAGCAGTTCCGGGCGCGGACAGCCACCGGTGGCGCGCCGCAGAGCCGGGAGCAGGATCCGGAGCCGAATCTTGCCCAGGTTGAGCGCACTGCCCGCCATTTCGACAGCGAGGGATGCCTTGCAACCTGGCCGGCGAAGACCTCCCTGCAGTCGCTGGCCCTGTGGGGCCTTTGGTCACGGATACCCGCCGAGACCCTCTTCTCGGAGGTCGGGTTCAACCAGAGGCTCAACGCGATCAGCCGGATTGGCGATCCTGCCCTGCTGCGCCGCTCGATGGTCCACGCGGGCCTGGTGTCGCGCACCGAGGATTGCCGGGATTATCGGAGGATCGAGCAGCCGCCGCCACCCGAGGCCCTGGCCCTCATCCGCCGGCTGGGGGTCGGGCCGGCCTGAGGACGGGGATCAGCTGCGCAGCTTGCGGATGATGGAGTCCAGGTCGCGGGCGAGGACCGGATCGTCCTGCTTGAGCGCCTCGATGCGACGGACCGCATGAAGGACGGTGGTGTGGTCGCGCCCTCCGAACCGGCGGCCGATGTCCGGCAGGGACCGGGTCGTGATCTGCTTGGCGATCCACATGGCGGCCTGCCGGGGACGGGCGACGACGCGGGCCCGGCGCTCGGAGATGATGTCCGCCTGCTTCAGCCCGTAGTGCTCGGCCACGGCCTTCTGGATCTGGTCGACCGTCACCCGCTTCTCGCTGCAGGCCAGGTGCGGGCGCAGGATGGCCTGGGCCTCGTCGAGCCCGAGGCGGGCGATGTCGCCACCAACCCGGGCCACCAGGGTGTTGAGCGCGCCTTCAAGCTCCCGGACGGAGTCGGTGAACCGGTCGGCGAGGAACTGGAGGACCTCGACGCGTGCCGAGGGCAGGAATTCGCCGGCCTGGGCGAGCACCGCCAGCTTCCGCTCAAGGATGCCCAGACGCAGGGCGCCATCTGCAGGTTCGATCCCGCACACCAGGCCCGACTGGAGGTGAGACCTGAGACGCGGATCCATCTCCGAGAGCTCGGAGGGCGAGCGATCGGCCGTCAGGACGACGCGCCGGCCATCCTCGATGAGGGCGATGAGGGTGTGGAAGAGCTCTTCCTGCGTCGTCGGCTTGCCGGCGACAAACTGGACGTCGTCGATCAGAAGAAGGTCTGCATTGCGGAGCTCTGCCTTGAAGGCTGCAGTCTGCCGGTCCTGGATCGCCCGGACGAAGGTCGAGGTGAAGCGCTCGGCGGTCAGGTAGACCACGCGGCGATCCCCACCCGTCTGCATGGCCTCCCAGGCCAGGGCGTTCAGGAGATGGGTCTTTCCGAAGCCGTAGGGGCCGTGGAAGAGCACGGGATTGAAGTGACCGTCCGCCCAGGAGGCGACCCGGCGGGCCACGGCAAAGGCGAACTCGTTGGAGGGCCCGGACACGAAGCTGTCGAAGCTGAAGCGGTCCTGCAGGCCCTGCTGGCGGGCGACAGACGGCGTCGGGCGGGACGAAGGCATCTCCGGCTCGGACCGTCGGGCCTCGGGAACGGGGCGGGCAGGCTCCGGTGCGGGGGGCGTCACGGCGGGAGCCGGCCCCTGGCCCTCGAACTCCATCCGGGATTTCAGAGCGAGGCTACGGCCCATGGGGTCATTCTGCGCCCAGAGTTCGCCGATCCGTCTCCAGGCGTGGCGACGGATCCAGTCGCGGGCGACACCGGTGGCGGCCACGAGGCAGACATCTCCGCCCTCTTGCTCACGCAGGGCGGCCTGGCTCAGCCAGGAGCCGAACGTGGCCTCACCCAGCTCGTGGCGGAGAATCTGGCAGGTCTTGTTCCACGCTTCTCCCGAAACGCCATCCTTGGACCCGCTCCCGCTCCCGCTCGCCATAACCAGCCCGTCCTGACCCATTGGAGGCTTCCGCGCCACGAGCGTCGAAAACCACTTCAATACCGCGCAAAAGCGCCCTCGCGCTGCGGAACACAGAGGCCCCAACAGCTGTTTTTTCGATCTCGAGGTCGCTTGGAAAAACGCTTTACGAGCCCAACACTAGCCCCGGAGAGGGGCCGGTCAACGGAGATTCTTTGCGGCTTCTGCGGATATTTTCGTTGACTCTGGGAAAGCCAAATTCCTTAAGGCCCTACGGTTTTCGCGGTCCATTTCGGGACGTCTCGTAGTGGTAACACGTCCGTGTACCCCCTGTCCCGATACGACAAAGCCCCGCCGGGGGCGGGGCTTTTCCTGAATAAATTCAGTGTTCTGATTTGGAGCGACCCGAAACGGGCCAATCGCCTCAGGCGGCGGCGACCTTGCGCAGGCGGGCGGCCAGGCGAGACACCTTCCGCGAGCCCGTGTTGCGGTGGACGACGCCCTTGGACACCGCCCGCATCAGTTCGGACTCTGCCGCCACGAAGGCCGTCTTTGCAGCTGTGAGATCGCCCGAGGCGATGGCCTCTTCAAACTTGCGCAGGAAGGTACGGACGCGCGACCGGCGCGCCTTGTTGACTTCCGTGCGGCGGGCGATCTTTCGGACTGCCTTCCGGGCGCCGGGATTGTTGGCCATGTTTAGCTCTCAATGCGGTTCGCCAGCGCCCCACCCGGGACGCCAGCCGAAATCGGAGGCGCGGATATACGGGAAGGCGTCCGGCGGGTCAATGCGCGGCGGGTCGTCTTTAGCCTCCCCGGAATGCCGGCGTCCGCTTTTCGATGAAGGCCGCCATGCCCTCCTTCTGATCCTCGAAGGCAAATAGCGAGTGGAACAGCCGGCGCTCCATGGCCACACCCGCGGAAAGGGTGGTCTCGTAGGCCGCGTCGACCAGTTCCTTGTTCATCATCACGGCGAGGGGAGACTGTCCGGCGATACGGGCGGCGGCCTCCAGGGCCTCGGGGACCAGGCGCTCGACGGGGACCACGCGGGACACCAGGCCCGAGCGCTCGGCCTCGGCAGCATCCATCATCCGGGCTGTCAGGATCATGTCCATCGCCTTGGACTTGCCGACCAGGCGGGTGAGCCTCTGGGTGCCTCCGATCCCGGGCATGACGCCCAGGTTGATCTCAGGCTGGCCGAACCTTGCGGTCTCCGAGGCGATGATGAAGTCGCAGAGCATGGCGAGCTCGCATCCACCGCCAAGGGCATAACCGGAAACGGCGGCGATCATCGGCTTGCGGCGGGCCTCGATCCGGCGCGCAGCCGGGCCGAAGACGTCCGAAAGGAACATGTCCGCGTAGGACTTGTCCGACATCTCCTTGATGTCGGCCCCGGCCGCGAAGGCCCGGTCGGACCCGGTCAGGACCAGGCAGCGCACTTCAGGATCCGCTTCCGCCGCATCCAGAGCCTGGCAGAGCTCGGCGAGGAGCCGGTTGTTCAGGGCGTTGAGGGCCTCCGGCCGGTTCAGGCGGATCAGCCCGACCGCGTCGTACTGTTCAACAATCAGGGTCTCATAGGCCATCTGGAACTCCCGCAAGCGTCCTGCCGTCCTTTAGGGGGATGGGGGCGAGCCGCCAAGAGGCCGGCAGCCTCACCGTTGGCAGGCGGGACACCAGAAGGTCGAGCGCCCGGCCTGGATCCGCCGCCGGATCACCCCGCTGCAGCCCGGGTTTGTGCAGGCCTCGCCCTCGCGGTCGTAGGCGCGGAAGCTGTGCTGGAAATAGCCAAGGGCCCCATCGGCGGCGGCGAAGTCCCGCAAGGTCGAGCCCCCTGCCTCGATGGCCCGGGCCAGCACCGCCTTGACCGTTCCCGCCAGCAGATCCAGCCGCGGCCGGGATACGCGACCCGCAGGGCGGAAGGGCGAGATGCGCGCCGCGTGCAGGGCTTCGCAGACATAGATGTTCCCCAGGCCTGCCACCGTGCGCTGGTCAAGCAGGAGCGTCTTGGGGCCCTGCCGGCGGCCTTGGAAGACCGCGGAGAGCCGGGCGCCGTCAAAGTCATCGGACAGGGGTTCGGGGCCCATGGCGGCAAACCAGGGGTGGGTCTCGAGCTGGGCCGTGGGGATGAGCCCCATAAAGCCGAACCGACGGGGATCGTGATAGACGATCCGCCCACCGGACCCCGTCTCGAACACCACATGGTCGTGCCGGGGATCGTCGCCGGATGCCCGGTGGAAGCGGCCAGGCTCGGCGGCGGCGGGCCCCTCAATACGGAACCGTCCGCTCATCCCCAGGTGGGAGACCAGGGTCTCGCTCCGGTCCAGGTCCACGAGCAGGTACTTGGCCCGGCGCCTCAGGCCCGTGACCCTCGCCCCCACGAGACGCTGGACGAAGCCTTCGGGGAAGGGAAACCGCAGATCGGGCCGGCGGGCCTCCACGCGGACCAGCCTTTCCCCCTCGAGGACCGGCGCAAGGCCCCGGCGGACGGTTTCGACTTCCGGCAGTTCAGGCATGGCATCTGCGTCGCATGGCCCGGCCAACGGGGCAACCGGGCGGCGGGGCCCGCTCCCGGAATCGCGCGAAGCTGCTTTCCCGCCGGCTCCCGGCGTTCTAAGAGCCCGACATGAGCGCGACCTTCGGATTCCGGGACGTCGATCCCCGCGAGAAGCCCGGCCTGGTCCGGGGCGTCTTCGACCGTGTCGCAGGCCGCTACGACCTGATGAACGACGTGATGAGCGCGGGCGTGCACCGGCTCTGGAAGGACGCGACGGCGGCCCGGCTGAATCCCCAGCCTGGCGAGACCATCATCGACTGCGCCGGCGGCACGGGCGACATGGCCCGTCGCTTTGCCGACCTCGCCCGGCGCGCCCGCCAACGCCGGGGTGGCGAAGACGCCCGGATCCTGGTGGTGGACTACAATGCTGAAATGATTTCGGCGGGCCGAAGCCGTGGCCTGTCGCCCGAGATTGCCTGGGCGGTGGGCGACGCCCAGGGCCTGCCCCTGCCCGACGCCTGCGCCGACGCCTACGTGATCAGCTTCGGTATACGCAATGTCACCGACATCCCTGGGGCCCTGCGCGAGGCCCGGCGCGTGCTGAAGCCCGGCGGCCGGTTCCTGTGCCTGGAGTTCTCGCGCCCCCCTGCGCCGGCCCTGGCGCGCCTTTACGACGCCTACTCCTTCCGGGTCATTCCCTTCATGGGCGAGCAGATCGCCGGGGACCGGGAATCCTACCAGTACCTGGTTGAGAGCATCCGGCGCTTCCCCGACCAGAAGACCTTCCAGTCCCTGATCGAGGCCGCAGGATTCCGGCGGGCGGGCTACACCAACTTCACCGGTGGAGTGGCGGCCCTGCACCACGGCTGGGCGGTCTGACCATGCTCTCTGGCCTTGCGGCGGCGGCGAGGCTCACGGGGGCAGGCTGGCGCCTGGTCCGGGCTGATGCCCTTCTGCCCCGGGAGCTGCGTCATCTCTATCCGCCGGGCCTGGTCCGCCTGTCGAGGCTCACGGGCCTCCTGTCGGGTCCGTCAGCGCGACGCGGCCGGCCGGGGGAGCGCCTGGCGCGCTGTCTGGAGGGCCTGGGGCCCGTGGCCATCAAGACCGGCCAGCTCCTCTCGACCCGGGCTGACATCTTCGGCTCGGAGTTCGCTGGCGACCTGGCGCGGCTTAAGGACCGGCTTGAACCCTTCCCCATGGAGGTCGCCCTGAGGGAGATCTCCGAGACCCTGGGTCGCCCCGCAGACCAGCTCTTCTCCCGGATCGGCCCGCCCGTAGCGGCAGCATCCCTGGCCCAGGCCCACGAGGCCTGGCTGAGGGATGGACGGCGGGTGGCGATCAAGGTGCTGAGACCCGGGATAGAGAAGCGGGTGGAGGCCGACGCCCGGGTCATGACCCTTGCCGCCACCCTGGCCGAGACCCTGGCGCCGGGCGCCCGTCGGCTGGAGCCCAGAACCCTGGCCGCGACGGTCATCGAGTCCGTGCGACGCGAACTGGACCTGCGCCTCGAAGCGGCCGGCTGCGACGAGCTGCGCGAGGTCATGGCCCGGGACGGCTACATGTCGGCGCCCGCGGTGGTCTGGGACGGAGTCGGGCGGCGGATCCTGACCCTGGAGTGGGCCCGGGGGGCACCCCTGTCCGACCCTGCCAGCCTGGAGGCACCAGGCCTCGACCGGCCGGCCCTGGCCACCGGCCTGATCCGCGCCTTTCTGGCCCAGGCCCTGGACCACGGCGTCTTCCACGCCGACCTGCACGAGGGCAACCTCTTCATCGCCGCGCCCGACCGGATCGAGGCGGTGGACTTCGGCATCGTCGGGCGGCTGAGTCCCGAGGAAAGACGTTACCTCGCCGAGATCCTCTGGGGCTTCCTCCAGCGCGACTACGACCGGGTGGCCCGGGTGCACCTGGACGCGGGCTATGTGCCCGCCCGGCACGCTGTCGGCGACTTCGCCCAGGCCCTGCGGGCCGTGGGCGAGCCGATCTTCGGCCGGTCAGCGAGGGACGTTTCCATGAGCCGGGTGCTGATCCAGCTCTTCGAGATCACTGGCCAGTTCGACATGCACCTGCGGCCCGAGCTGGTGCTTCTTCAGAAGACCATGATGACCGTGGAGGGCGTGGCCCGCTCGATCTGGGCTGACCTCGACATCTGGGCGGCGGCCGATCCGGTGGTGCGACGCTGGATGACCCGCGAGCTCTCCCCGGCCGCCCGGATCACCCGGCTGGGTGAGCAGGCCGGCCGGGTGCTGTCGCGTCTGTCGGCCCTGGCAGAGGCACCGCCGCCCGCAGCCCCGCCAGCGCGGAGAAGCGGACAGGTCCTTCCCCTCCTGCTGGCAGCGGCGGCCCTGGCGACGGCGCTGGCGGCCTTCTGGAAATCAGCCGTCTGAGGACCGGGCAGCGCCGGTACTGGCGGTTCGCCTCTGGGACTCCCGCGCCTTCTGGGCCTCCCAGTAGGCGGGGCCGTCATCTGGCTGGAAAAAGGCCCGGGGCGTGCCATCCCGGCTGGCAACTGCAAAGGTGTTCGAGCCGGAGTGGTACATGAGGACGTCCCCATTGCGGCGGGTCAGGCGCTGGGCGCCTGAAGGCGGCGTCTCGATGAAGGCCCGGGCCTTGCGGACATAGGCGTCAAGGTTCGGCGCACCGAAGCTCTCGCCATTCCGGGCAAAGGCCTTGCGGGCGTTCTCCTCCGCGCCGCCGCGGCGGCTGGAGGTCCAGATCGGACGACCATCAAGCAGGGGTGCAGGGGCCTCGGCCCGGTCCTGGGACCGCGGCGCCGGTCCGGCCTCGTAGGGACGCCCCTCGCGCCCGCCCGGATCGGGGGACCCGGCGGCGGCATAGGCCCCATCGGACCCGGACGCCGGCGCGCTGCGGGTCGCGACCGCGGACGGGCGCTCGCAGGCAGCGAGGCTGAGGGCCAGGACAAGGCCTCCGGACAGCAGGGCGGAGGATGTGCGGAAGGTTGGGATACGGAAGGCTGGGGTGTGAACGGACCCTTCGGTCATGGGGAACTCCCTTGTTTCGCCCGCCCAGGCCGGAACAAATTAGGAACATTTCGTCCGGTTTGTCGAGTCCCGGTGTTTTGGCGTAAGAGGCGGGGCTTTTGTGGAGGCTGACGGGACCGTGTCGGACAGACGGGTGCTACTGATCGTGGGCGGCGGAATTGCGGCCTACAAATGTCTGGAGCTTGTCCGCCTGCTGCGCGGGCGGGGCATAGCCGTCCGTCCGGTCCTCACCGAGGCCGGGTCGAAGTTTGTCACCCCCCTCTCCCTTGCCGCCCTGTGCGAGGACAGGGTCCACACCGACCTCTTCTCCCTCACCGACGAGGCCGAGATGGGACACATCCGGCTGTCCCGCTCCGCGGACCTCATCGTGGTGGCCCCGGCGACGGCAGACCTGATGGCCCGAGCCGCGGCGGGCCTGGCGAATGACCTCGCCACCACCCTCCTCCTGGCCACGGACACGCCCGTGCTCATGGTGCCCGCCATGAACGTGCGGATGTGGAATCATCCGGCGACCCGGAGGAACCTTGCGACCCTGCGCGCAGACGGCGTCCGGTTCGTGGGCCCCGAGGTTGGCGACATGGCCTGCGGCGAAACCGGGCCCGGACGGATGGCCGAGCCCGCCGCCATCTGCGAGGCCATACTCGCGGCCCTGTCCCCCACCCGCGGCCCGCTGGCCGGCCGGCGGGCCATTGTCACCGCCGGACCGACGGCGGAGCCCATCGACCCCGTCCGCGTCCTGACCAACCGCTCGAGCGGAAAGCAGGGCTTTGCCATCGCCGGGGCCCTGGCCGCCCTGGGCGCCGAGGTTGTCCTTGTGGCGGGCCCGGTGTCCGAGGCCACGCCTGCGGGCGTCCGGCGGGTCGATGTGGAGACGGCCCGCGAGATGCTGGCGGCCTGCGAAGCGGCCCTGCCTGCGGACATCGCCGTCTGCGTCGCCGCCGTGGCGGACTGGCGCCCTGCCGAGGTCTCGACGGGCAAGACCAAGAAGGTCGCCGGCACCGCACCCCCCGAGATCCGGCTGGTGGAGAACCCCGACATCCTGGCGACCTTGTCGCGACGGGCTGACCGCCCCGCCCTGGTGGTCGGCTTCGCCGCCGAGACCGAGACCGTGGAAGCCCACGCCCAGGCCAAGCTTGAGCGCAAGGGCTGCGACTGGATCGTCGCCAACGACGTCTCTCGCCCCGGGGTGATGGGCGGCGTGGCCAATACGGTGTCGATCGTCTCGGCGGCGGGGATCGAGCGCTGGGAGGAAGCCCCCAAGACCGAGGTTGCCGCCCGCCTGGCCGCCCGGATCGCCGCGGCTCTGGACGGAGGCCCCGCATGAGGCCCCCCATGAGGCCTGTCGTCGACATCGTCCGCCTGCCCCACAATCCCGACCTGCCCCTGCCGGCCTACGAGACTGCAGGCGCAGCGGGCATGGATCTCCGCGCCGCTGTGTCCGGAGACGAGGTCCTGGTGCTGAGCCCCGGGACCCGGGCCGCGGTCCCCACCGGACTGGCCTTCGCCCTGCCCGAGGGCTTCGAGGCCCAGGTGCGGCCGCGCTCCGGGCTGGCCCTCAAGGCTGGCATCACGGTGGCCAACGCCCCGGGCACGATCGACCAGGACTACCGTGGCGAGCTGAAGGTGCTTCTGATCAATCTCGGGGCGGAAGACTTTGTCATCCGCAGGGGCGACCGGATCGCCCAACTGGTGATCGCCCCCGTCGTCCAGTCCGCCTGGCGCGAGGTCGAGAGCCTTGACGCCACGGACCGGGGCGCCGGAGGCTTCGGGTCCACGGGCGGCCGCTGAGCCGCCGACAGGGAGAACAGGCATGGAGCTGATCCTGGTCCGGCACGGGCGTCCCGCCCGCATGGAGACCACCTCCGATCCCCACCTCAACGAGATCGGATTGGAACAGGCCCGCCGGGCCGCGGCCTGGCTGGCCCTGGAGCCCATCGAGGCGACCTGGTCGTCGACCATGCTCCGGGCCGTCCAGACAGCAGAAGCCTTCGCGGGCCTCGTGGGGCATGAGGTCCAGCGGCACCCGGGCATTGTCGAGTTCGACCGCAATTCCGGTGTCTACATCCCCACCGAGGAGCTCAAGAGAGAGAACTTCGCGGCCTGGCAGGCCATGGCCACCGGCGGCCACGGGGTCGACATGGCCGAGTTCCAGAAGATGGTGGTGGACGGCATGGAGGAGATCATCGCCGCCCATCCGGGGGGCAAGGTGGCGGTCTTCTGCCACGGCGGGGTCATCAATGTCTGGGCGGCGCACGTGCTGGGCATTGAGCCCCGGGTCTTCTTCGAAGCGGACTACACCAGCATCAACCGCTTCCTGGCCGCCCGCAGCGGCCAGCGGGCCGTCGTCAGCCTGAACGAGCGGGCCCACCTGCTGGACGACGTCCGCCGCCCGGCCTGACCGCAATCCGTATCACACGGTCCGCGACCCCTTCGGATCCGCCCCCCACCCGAACACGTCCACGACATCGACGCCGAAGACCCGGGAGATCCGGAAGGCGCTTTCCAGGGATGGGGAGTAACGCC
>CAIWHQ010000114.1 GCA_903912465.1 uncultured Alphaproteobacteria bacterium
CTCGATCAGGGTGAGGGCAGTCAGCAAGTCCCTGCGGAAACCCGCATAGGTCTGACTCAGCGCCCCTTCGAGCTGGCCGAGCGCCTGGTTGGCCTGGGCCTCAGTCTCAGCATCAATCAGGTCGGCGACGGCCTCGGCCTGGGCCAGGTCCATACGACCGTTCTCGAAACCACGGCGGGTGAATTCGCCTGGCTCCGCCGGACGCAGGCCCAGATCGACCAGTGCCTGGGTAGCCCCCTCCACCACCGCCCGACCACCGTGCAGATGCAGTTCGGCACAGTCCTCTCCGGTGTAGGAATTCGGGGCCGGGAAACGGAGCACCAAAGCCTGGTCGATGACCCTGCCGCCATGGGCGAGGTCTCGCAACGATGCCCTTCGGGGTTTGAGCCCGCCGGCACCGAGCGACAAGAGGGCGGTGTCCGTACCCGGGCCGGACAGGCGGAGGATGGCGATGGCCCCGCGGCCAGGCGGGGTGGCGAGGGCGAAGATGGTGTCGGTCATGGCGAGCGGTCTACTCCCAGGTCGTGGGCAACAGGACCGGGAAGCGGCGGAGGGGGCTGGCCACATTCAATGGTGTCCGGGGCCCTACCCCGCCAACATCTATCGGATGGCTCCCCTCCCCACGACATGGGTAGGAGACAAGCGTCACGGTTTGACCGCAGCTTCCATCAGTTTTCGGAACTGGTCCTGCGCCTGAAGGCCGAAACTGGTCCAGGTTTTCATCAGTTCGTCGGGCTGCATGGCCGTGATGTTCTCGTCCATGCGGCGCTTCATCTCGGTGACCAGCTGGTCGTTCAGACTCTCGACATCGGGCAGGCCGAGAAAGGCCCGGGCCTCTGCCGGGGTGCAGTCGACCTCGAGTTTTACCTTCATAGACCCGCTCCTGTTTCACGTGAAACAGCGGCCATACCGCCGTCAGGTGTTCATCGACTGGAAGAAGTCCGCATTGTTCTTCGACTGGCGCAGCTTGTCGATCAGGAACTCGATCGCGTCCTGCGGACCCATGGGATTGAGGATGCGGCGCAGGACATAGGTCTTGGCCAGTTGATCCTTCGGCGTGGTGAGTTCTTCCTTGCGGGTGCCCGACTTGAGCACATCGATCGCCGGGAAGATGCGTTTATCGGCCACCTTGCGGTCCAGCACGATCTCCGAGTTACCCGTGCCCTTGAACTCCTCGAAGATCACCTCGTCCATCCGGGAGCCGGTATCGATAAGGGCGGTGGCGATGATGGTCAGCGAGCCGCCCTGCTCCACATTGCGCGCTGCACCGAAGAAGCGCTTCGGCCGCTGCAGGGCATTGGCGTCGACACCCCCGGTCAGGACCTTGCCCGACGAGGGAACGGTGGCGTTGTAGGCGCGACCCAGACGGGTGATGGAGTCGAGCAGGATGACGACATCCTTCTTGTGCTCGACCAGCCGCTTCGCCTTCTCGATCACCATCTCGGCGACCTGGACGTGGCGCTGCGCCGGCTCGTCGAACGTCGACGACACGACCTCGCCCTTCACCGAACGCTGCATGTCGGTGACTTCCTCGGGCCGCTCGTCGACGAGCAGCACCATGAGGTGCACCTCGGGGTTGTTGCGTTCGATCGCGTACACGAGCTGTTTGAGGATCGTGGTCTTGCCCGCCTTGGGCGGTGACACGATCAGGCCCCGTTGCCCCTTGCCGACGGGCGAGACCAGATCGACGATTCGGCCGGTGATCTCGTGCGGGTCGTCGGCGAGCTCGAGCCGGAGGCGC